>NZ_JAETXJ010000006.1 GCF_022508225.1 Desulfovibrio sp. UIB00
TTCTCAAGGCGCGAGGAGCGTTTATGCTCCCCTTTGCTTTCAAAGTCAACAACTTTTTTTTCATTTCGTGAAACTTTCGTTTCACCGTGAAGCCAGTCGTTTTCTTCAATCGCGAGGAGCGTTTATGCTCCCCTTCGCGTCAGGAGTCAACCGTTATTTTCGTTTCCGCGAAAATTCTTTTCGCTTGCGTTTCCGTGGACCGTTTTTCCCTTGTCGCGAGGAGCGGTTATGCTCCTCCCCGTTCCGCAAGTCAACCTTTATTTCAGCTTTTCGTAAATTAACCACAAAAAGCATGGGTTGCTCGTGCAACGGAAGTTAAAAATAGCGAAACGGCGCCACAGAGTCAAGCTGTAGTGCCGTTTTTTCGCAACCATTTGCCGAACTCGCCGACGTTTCAGACGATTTTGACTTTTTTCACCCCTCGCAAGGCAATCACCAGCAGCGCCCCGCACAGCGCGCACTGCCAAGGATCCAGATTCGTCAACAGCATCACGGTCAGTGCCAGCATACCGCCAAAGGCGGCTGCCGTAGCGTACAGTTCTTCCTCCACGGCACGGGCCATATCCCCGAGGCAGAGGTCTCGAGCAATGCCGCCCACAAGCCCACCCAGTATTCCAACCAATATACTACCCGTAGGGCCAAGCCCGGCCATCACGCCCTTTACGGTTCCTATGCCAGCCCCAAGTGCCAGCCCCAGGGCATCCAACCAGTAAAAGGCCAACCAGGCCCGGCTGCTTTGCCCTATAATGATACCGGCAATGCCGCCGCTTACGCACGCAGCGAGATACTCCCCCTGATTGAGGGTAATGGCGCCGTAGCCGAGCAGCCCATCACGAGCAAGCGGTGCTGCCATCCCAGCCAGACAGGCAAGAACGGCAGCACCGCTGAAATGTGCGCCCGTAGAGCGCGCCCGGCAAGATGCGGCAGCGGCCAGCACGAAGCTGGCCGCCAAGTCTAACACAAATAAGGGGAGGTTCTGCATACGCTGCACCTGAACGCCAAATCATTTCGTCGTGAAATGCTCTGGCAAGGATTTGCCTGCCAATCATTACCGCGAACAGGCACAGCGGGTTTTGCCCACGATGAGCGCCTGTTTCAAAGCTTCTGCTCTACTTGGCCAGCCCCACTGCCCGGCGTTCACGAATGACCGTCACACGGATCTGACCGGGGTAGGTCAGATTTTTCTCAATCTTTTCAGCTATATCCTTGCAGAGAATATACGTGGTGTCGTCATCAACCATGTCGGAGTTGACCATAACGCGAATCTCACGGCCAGCCTGAATGGCGTATGCCTTGCTGACGCCATCAAAGCTGGTGGCAATGCCTTCCAGATCTTCAAGCCGCTTCACATAGTTTTCAAGCAGCTCTTTACGTGCGCCAGGGCGCGCGCCGGAGATGGAGTCAGCCGCCTGCACCAGCACTGCCAAGGCCGTTGAGGGGCGCTGGTCTTCATGGTGGGCTGCAATGGCGTGGATGATCTCCTGGCTTTCGTTGTACTTTTTGGCGAGGTCGGCGCCGATAAGGGCGTGCGGGCCTTCCACCTCATGGTCAACGGCCTTGCCTATGTCGTGCAACAGGCCAGCCCGCTTGGCTTTTTTGACGTCCATGCCGAGCTCGGCGGCCATCATGCCGCACAAGGCCGAAACTTCAAGAGAGTGCTGGAGCACGTTTTGGGTAAACGAGGTACGGTAACGCAACTGCCCGAGCAAACGGACAATTTCCGGATGGATACCGTGAACGCCCGCGTCAAAAGTGGCCTGCTCGCCCACTTCGCGCACCTGGGTGTCCAGTTCCTGCTCACACTTCTGCACAATGTCTTCAATGCGGGCAGGGTGAATGCGACCATCCTGGATCAAGCGCTCAAGCGCCATTTTGGCAACCTGGCGGCGCAAGGGGCTGTAAGCTGAAAGAATAACGGTTTCAGGCGTATCATCTATAATAAGATCCACACCTGTGGCAGCCTCGAGCGCGCGGATGTTGCGACCTTCGCGCCCGATGATGCGGCCCTTCATGTCTTCGCTCGGAAGGGTCACAGCGGTCACGGTCTGCTCGTTGACGTAGTCGCCCGCATAGCGCTGGATGACATTACAGAGGATTTCTTTGGCTTTGCGGTCGGCAGTTTCGCGCGCTTCCATTTCAATCTGGCGGATCATGCGCGCCGATTCGTGCCGGGTTTTGGCTTCAATTTCGCCAAAAAGCCGGACCTTTGCCTCATCAGCGGTGAGCCCTGCAATTTCAGAAAGCCGCTGTTCCTGCTCTTCAATACGGGTCTGCAAAAACATTTCAGATTCAGCAAGCTGGCGTTCCTTGCGGGCCAGATCCTTCTCTGAAGTCAGCAGTTCATGTTCTCTTGTGGTTGCTTTTTCAAGCTTTTCCTCAAGGCGACCGCCCATTTCTTCAAGTTTGCGTTCGCGGGCCTTGACCTCGCGCTCACGTTCCTTGAATTCGTTTTCAAGTTCCCGCTTCTGATTGAACAGATCGTCCTGGCCCTGAAGCAATATCTCTTTTTTCTGGGCCTGCGCCTCTTTGCGCGCTTCCGCAACTATACGCTTCGCCAGATCTTCGGCGTCGCCCACACGTTTTGCGGCAGAACGCTTGTGCGCAAACACCCCCAGCGCAACCCCCAGCAGCGCCGCAGCTACAAGCGCTGCAATGAACAATGGATCCATGAATCCAGCCTCTCTCTTTTATCAATACGGACCCTGCGCCAAGAGGCGCGGGCCGACGAACACCGGCAAGCGGCAAAACTGCCGCACGCCGTAGCAAAATGAGCCCAAAGGGGCTGCTGAAACCCTGGCTGGATACCGATTGACGGTCAGGAATGAACTGCGCAAAAGCACCGGCTGCTAAGAATGGCAGCCAGATACGTCAAAAGAAGGCGCGTTCCCCGGAGCGCCGTGTCATGCTTGCGGTACAGAACCTGGATAACCAGGTCGGGCGCCTGTATGTCCTTTCCGGGCTTCCCGGTCTTGCCGGGCGTGCACACACAAAGACAGTGACGGCTCCCTATTATATTCTTGTCAGGTTAGCACCGAGGCATAAATCACGCGCGTCCCAGGGAAGCGCCCAAAGGAGCCTAAGAGGACTCCTCTATTTTTGAAAGCAAGGTTGAGACGCGATTCTGCACGTCCGCCTGCTCTTTCTGCGATTGCAACAAATCATCCGCCAGTCCAAGGGCCATAAAAGTCAGCAGAATGTCCTTGGTCTGCCCTCCGTGGAACCTCAGCTTCTGGTCTGCGAACCGTTCCTCCACCAGCCGCACGGCTTCCTGTACGCGCCGCATGTCGGCTCCAGGCTTGAATGCAATGCTCAGCCCAAGAACGGTGAGGTTGATAGTATCCTGGTTCACAAAAACCTACTCGACGCTGTCGTGCTCCTGAATCCTGCGCAGCAAGGCGTCAATGCGATTCAGCGCCTCAGTACGCAGCGTTTCTTCGTTTTCAAGAGCTTCGCGCAGCTTTTGGTTTTCTTCATCAAGTGCGTCATTTCTGGCTGCCACGTCGGCAGACTCCGCACTGATTTTCGCGTTTTCCGCCTTGAGGCGGTCAAGTCGGGCCAAAAGCGCCTCAACCTGCGATTCAAGCTGCTCCAAAAGTTCCATGATTTGTAGATAACACTGCGACATGACCTTGGCAAGAATGGATACGCTCGGGCGAAAAAATACCCGCGCCGACCTGTGCCGACGCGGGCTGCAAAAAGCCTAAACCCTTGCGGCACAGGCCGCCAGGGCCGTTTATTTATTCCTGCGGGGCAGATTTTTCTGCTTTTCGCGGGCAATGGCAAGCTCGCCGTTGGGCACGTCGCGGGTAATGACCGATCCTGCCCCCACAAGGGCGTCGTCGCCCACGGTCACAGGGGCAACCAGGGCGGTATTGCTGCCAATAAAGGCATAGCGGCCGATTTTGGTCTGGAACTTGTGCTTTCCATCGTAGTTGCAGGTAATTGTGCCCGCGCCGATGTTGGTGCCCTCGCCTATTTCGGCATCGCCAAGATAGGTAAGGTGATTAGCCTTGGCGCCTTTGCCAAGGTGGGTCTTTTTAAGCTCCACAAAATTGCCTACATGCGACTGCTCTTCAAGCACCGCGCCGGGCCGCAGGCGGGCAAAGGGCCCCACCAATGCGGATGCGCCCACGCGGGCTTTTTCCAGATGGGAGAAGGAGCGGATCTCTGCATTATTTGAGATCACGCAGTCGCGCACTACGCAGTGCGAGGCAACGCTGGCCCCACGGCTGATGCTGGTGCGCCCATAAATTTCGCACGGCCCCGTCAATTCCACGCCGGGTTCAACCTGCGCCAGAGGCCCCACACGCACCGATCCCGGCGCATGTACGATAACGCCCGAAGCAAGCAGATCATCAACAATACGGGCGCGCAGGGTTTCTTCCATGCGGGAAAGCTCAAGCGGCGAATTCACGCCCATGAGCGAATCATCGCGGCCGCACTGGATGCCGAGAACTTCGTATTTTTCCGCAACGGCGAGGCCGATGAGGTCTGTAATGTAATATTCGCCGCTCTTGTTGCTGTTGTTCAGGTGTGGCAAAAGGCTTTGCACCGCACCAAGGCTGCAATAGTACATGCCCGCGTTGACCTCGTTGGAGGGCGGCCCGTAAAGCGAGGAATCATAATCCTTGGCTTCCACAATGGCCTTGACCTTGCCCTGCTGGCGCACCACCCGGCCATACGCGCCGGGGTTGTCCAGCTCAATGGTGGCAAAGGCCAGGTCAGCGCCAACGGCCTCGGCAAGAAAAGAACGAACCAGAGATTCCGAAAGCAGGGGCGCATCGCCGTTGACCACCAGCAAATGGGTGCAACCGGCTTCGGTCAGTGCGGGCAGAGCCTGAATAAGAGCGTGGCCTGTGCCAAGCTGCTGCTCCTGCAGCACAAAGCGGGCATCAGGAAAGGCGGCCTGCACCATTTCGGCGCGATGCCCGGCCACAATCCAGACGTCTTCCGCAAAAACAGGGCGCAGAGCCTCAATGACGCAGGCAAGCATTGGCTCGCCCAGCAGCGTTTGCAGCACCTTGGGCCTGTCCGAGTGCATGCGGGTTCCCTTGCCCGCTGCAAGAATCAAAGCCGCGTTCTTCGGCATGGATATCTCCTTCGTTCGCCACATATGGCGGGAATCTGTGCAGGCAGACCAATAGCCTCTTGCGGGCCAAACAGCAAGACCGCAGAGTTAATCTGCGTTGCGCGGCGCTGTTTGGGTGTTTACCCCGTGCTCGTGCGACGGCAGGCCAATCACGCAAAGTCTGGCATAGGTGCTGTGCAGGCGCGCATTCAGCGCATCTGAAGAAAGATCGGCCATGCGGGGAAACATGCGCTTGAGCACCATCACAGCCTTTGCGGCTGCGGGCGTCAGTTGCAGGCCAGACCAATTGGCGAGGCGCAGGCACCGCCCCCCGTAATAATCCTGAACATAGCGCAGGTTGCCCGTATCATTGCGCGGCACACTGTGGCTGAACAGCGGCGCGGCTGCGAGCACTGCCTTTGTAAAAAAAGCCTGCATGGCCCGTGAACGCTCAGGATCAAGCTCGCAGAGATATCCGGCAGAAACAAGGCAGCCGGCGGCATGGGCCAGCCAGCCTGCGCACTTGGCCTGCAAGGGGAACTCCGGCAGCTCGGCCAGCATACGGCCAACCTTTTCGTGCATAAGTGAGTCATGGTGATACATACGGGCGCGGTTTTCCGTCATCCCGCCGCCATGCTTGCGGTAAAGCACCACACCATCTGTATTTATGCCCACTTTGGCCCCCAGACCGTAGCAACGCAACCAGTAATCCTGATCTTCACAGGATTTTAGACTTTGATCAAAATAACCAGCATGCCGCACAATATCTGTTCGCACCATATAGCAATGCACAGGAGCAAGATTGGCATTACATGCATGCACATCCCAATGGCTGTTGACCAGCGACCACAACCCATCGATCTGCCCATTTACGCCTTCTGAAAAATCCAGACAGCGACAGATGACAATATCAATTTCAGGCTGAACGGCAAAAGCTTTCAGCTGGCTCGCCAGCAATCCCTTTGTATGAAGGTCATCCGCGTCAAGAAAGGCGATGAAATCACCGCGCGCTGCACGCAGTCCAGCGTTCCTGGCTGCGGAAAGTCCTTGGTTTTCCTGATAGATATAATGCACATCCGGCCCAAAAGAACGGGCAACCTCAGCGGTGTTGTCCGTTGAGCCATCATCCACCACAATCACTTCCACTTCCACCTGCGGGCAGCGCTGTTGCAGCAAGCTGGAAACAGCGTGAGGAAGGAAATCGGCGTAATTATAGCTGGGGATTATTACTGAAACCAATGGTGGAGGAGTCATGCGATGTCCTGTTATGCCGGGTAAGCACCATGCAGGAGTGCTGATAACGCGCACCAAGCAGATTCAAGGCGCGCCTTTCAGCACCCCCGCACGCCGATTTCAGTTCTTCCAAATAAAGGTAAACACCTGCTCCACATCGGGGTGCAGGGTGTGGTGCACGGGGCAGCTTTGTGTGCAGCGCTCAATTACCGCCTTTTCCTTTGCGGAATATTCGCGGTCGGGCATTTTGAAGGTCACTTCAATCTTGCCGATGCGACGCGGGTCGGCGCTCATGGTTTTGCTGATCTCCATCTCTGTGCCGGTCACGTCCACGCCATGCGTCTTTGCATAAATGCCAATAATGGTCATGGCGCAGGCTCCAAGGGCTGTGGCGCACAGGTCGGTGGGCGAAAAAGCCGCGCCCAGCCCCTGATTGTCCGAGGGGGCGTCCGTGATGATCTTTGTGCCGCTCTGGTTGTGGACGCACTCCACGCGCAGATCCCCAAGATATTTTGCACTGACGGTAGCCATGGCAACTCCTGCGGTTTTGCCGGTCAAACGGCAGTTATGGATGATTAACCAAAAACATTATGCTCGCGCAGCGTGTTACAGGCAATAGCCAGCAAGGTCAGCCCGCCCAGCAGTTCCGCCCAGCCGTTGACCGCGCAGAGGTTGGCCAGCGCCTTGCCCAGATACACGCCCACAGCGGTGATGACCGCGCACACCAGACCGATCATCAGGGCCGGGCTCCAGACAGAAGTTCCCAGAATTGCAAAAGAAAGCCCCACGGCCAGGGCGTCTATGCTTGTGGCAACGCTCAGCACCAGCAGGTTGCGCCCCGCAGTGGGATCCACCGAAGGGCGCGGACAGGAGGAACTCGCCCGTAGGGCCGAAAACCCCGAAAATACCATCTTGCCGCCTATCCAGCCCAGCAGGGCAAAGGCGATCCAGTGATCCCACGCTTCCATATAAGAACGCACGGTAATACCCAGATACCACCCCACCACCGGCATGGCGAACTGAAAAAAACCGAATGCCGCAGAAAGGCGGAAGTAATGGCGCGCCTGCGGCGCGCGCAGGGCGCAGCCCGAAGCCAGAGCAACGGCAAAAGCATCCATGGAAAGAGCAACGGCCAGAAGCAGAACAGCAAAAAACGACATAAAAACCCCATGCTGCGGTGCGCCATGACCGCCCAAATTGATTGCAGAGTGGCGTGAACTATAGGGCAAGGGCCGCTCAGGAGCAAGAGAGGTCTTTCGCTTGCGGCTGACACGGCCTCGGGATACAAGGCTGGGTATGCAAACTATTCCTTCTTGGCTTTTCTGCTGGCAATGGATTGCCGCTGTTCTGACCCTGGGCGCAAGCGCCGCTTCGGCCATGCCCATTATTGTTGCTCTCACCCTGGCCACCGGCAGACGCGGACAGGCCAGGCTCAGCGCCTATGGCGCGCGCACCCTCGCCCGCTGCGCTGCGGGGCTGGCTGTTCTTGGCCCGCTGCTGGCCGCAGGCAGTGTTCTTGCCCTGCTGGCAAGCGTACGCAGCACGGAACACATGTTTGAAGGCGTATCCTTGTGGATGCCCGCCATGCTGCCCTACACAACGGCGGTTGCCGCCTGGCTGGCTGGCATAATCAGCCTGCTGCTGTATCTTGCGGCTGACCGCGCTGCCCCCGTGCCGCAAGCTGCGCAGGATTACTGGCAGCCGGGGCAGATCGGCCTGCGTGTCGGCCTTGCGCTGCTGGCGGCCCTCTGCTTTTTTGCCGCGCAGGTTTTGCCCAACTGGCCCTTTTCCGGCCTGCCGCAAGGGCTGAGCATGGGGGATGTGGTTCTGGCCGTGCTTCCCAAAACCTTGCACGACTACTTTACCGCATTGGCCCCAGCGGGCAGTGTTGCGCTGATCATCCTTTCCCTTGTGGCCCGCAACGGCGGAGCCGCATTCACGCTGGCAGACGAGCAGCGCGCTGCCCGCTGGTGCGCCCTGTGGGCCATGGTGGGCTTTATCCCCCGCTGCATTGACCGATGGGGGCTTGTGATCGGCTTTTCTCTGCGTCAGGGGCCCTTGCCGCAAGGTCTGGCGGAACAGGCAATGGGCCTTGTGCCCATGACCCTCGCCATTGCCTGCTGGGTGGCCCTGTTTGTTCTGCGCGCCCCCCGCAAATTTTACTGGCTCAACGTTCTTGGGCTTCTGCTGCTTGTGCTGGGCGCGAGTTTTCCGTTCCTTTTGGCGCTCGGGCGCTGATGCTTGCCCCGCACACGGGCTGCGCGTATACCCAACTGCACATACGGATTTGATTTTTCCGCAACCCGGAGGTTCCCATGCGGACTTTATTTTTTCTGTCCCTTCTCATGCTCTGCCTGACGGTTACAGCACAGGCTGAACCGCGCTCGTTTACGCTTTTTAGTGCCGACCTGCCCCAGGGCTGGGACGGCGAAGAAAAAATGGGCTTCAAATCGGGCAATCCCGATGAATGCATGCTGATTCTGGGCCTTTCCAACGAAAAGAAAGACGACTACGCCGCGCTCATCAGCATTTTTGTTCTGCCCAATACGCAAAATGACGACAGCGCATCCCTTGCCAACAAACTGGCCCCTCTTCAAGCCAACGCTTCCCAGCCCCGCCCGCAGGGGCCGTTCTGGACGTTTAACGGCGAACTGCGCAGCCAGGCCTTTCCCGTCCCCGGCGTAACCAAGGTCAACGCCACGGAGGACAAGGTCATTATTGCCATTGTTCAGGATCCTGACCAGCGTGGAGCCGAGGCTGTTTTTGCCAGTCTCAAAGGCCTCACCCCCGAAACGCGCAAGCTGCTCGGCCAGTAAACAGACTCTGCACATAGTTGACGCGGCTTTTGCTCAACAGGCCGTAATGTAAAACACCGGCTGTCCTTTGCAGGGCAGCCGGTGTTTTACATTTATTCCGCTTCAGGCGGGCTTATTCGTGCCAGCCCAGAAACATCTTGTAGGCATCGTTGTTGGATTCTTCCACATGGGGATAGCCCATGGCTTCAACGCGTTTGAGAAAATCCTCAAAAGCTTCCTTCTTTTCATCGGGCGCTTCAAATCCCACAAGCACGCGGCCAAAATCCGCGCCGTGATAGCGGTACTGGAACAGCGAAATGCTGAAATCCACGCGCATGGCGTCCATAAAGTCCAGCAGCGCGCCGGGGCGTTCGGGGAAGGTGAAACGCAGCAAACGCTCGTGCAGAATCTGGGGCGCGTTGCCGCCCACCAGATGCCGCACATGCACCTTGGCAAGTTCGTTATCCGTAAGGTCAATGGCCTCAAAGCCCTTGCCCCGCAGTTCTTTCAGCACCTGGGCCACATCATCGCGCCCGTTGATCTTGATGCCCACCAGTACTCTGGCCTTTACCGGGTCTGAATACCGGGTGCAGAGTTCCGTAATGTTGCGGCTGCCAAAAGAGGCGCACAACTGCCGGAAGCTGCCCACGGTTTCGGGGATGGTCACTGCCAGCAGGGCTTCACGCTGAGCGCCTATTTCCGCGCGGTCAACCACGTGGCTCAGACGGTCAAAGTTCATATTTGCGCCGCTCACAATGGCTACCAGGGTGGCATCATGCAGATCCCCCGCCTTGGCATAGGCCCGCAGGCCAGCCAGAGCGAGCGCGCCCGCAGGCTCGGCCACAACGCGGGTGTCTTCAAAAATATCCTTGATGGCACCGCAGATGGCGTCCGTTTCAACGGTGATGATGTCGTCAAGCAGGTCGCGGCACAGAACAAAAGTTTCTTCACCCACCAGCTTGACGGCCACGCCGTCGGCAAACAGGCCCACATCGTGCAGTTCCACCCGCTGCCCGGCCATTACGGAACGCCGCATGGCATCGGAATCCACAGGCTCCACGCCGATGACGCGGATTTCAGGCCGCAGGTTCTTGATGTAGGCCGCGACGCCCGCCGCCATGCCGCCCCCGCCGATGGGGACAAACACGGCGTGTATATCGCCGGGGTGCTGGCGCAGAATTTCCATGCCGATGGTGCCCTGCCCTGCGATGACATCCGGGTCGTCAAAGGGCGGAATATACACGCAGCCGGTTTCCTGAATCAGGTCAAGCGTATGCTTCCAGGCATCGCTGAAAGACTCCCCGGAAAGCACAACCTGACCACCCAACCGCTTCACAGCCTCGACCTTGATGGCGGGCGTGGTCACGGGCATGACGATGGTAGCCTCGCACCCCAGCCTGCGCGCGCCAAGGGCAACGCCCTGAGCGTGATTGCCAGCCGAGGCGGTAATAATGCCCCTGCGCAGCTCTTCCTTGGAAAGATGCGCCATCTTGTTGTAGGCGCCTCTAATCTTGAAGGAAAAAACAGGCTGGAGGTCTTCGCGCTTGAGCAAAATATTATTGCCGGTGCGGCGCGAAAGACTGACCGCCTCGTCCAGAGGGGTTTCTACCGCCACGTCGTACACGCGGCTCAAAAGGATACGGTTCAGGTATTCGCTGTGCTTGTCCATGAAAATGTCCTTGCGGGGCTTCGCGCATGGCCGCCCTTGCGGTCGAAAAACGCATTTTGTGAGGCCAATCTTTATATACCTGCAAGAAATGCTTCTCAAGTGCTTACTTTTTAAACTTCGCGCTGCGTTATGGGCCGAAATTCTGTTTCTGCCATGTTTTTTTCACGCGGCAGGGCACATCGGCTCACGGCTTGCCCCACTGTTGCGTATCTGTACAGCTACAGGCCATTGCGCTATGCTTGCCGAATGACCGAACCAACTTCCGAATTTTCCCAATCTGAAACCCACGGCCTGACCGAATACACGCCGCACATTTCAGTGCGCGCCGCAGGCCGCCTGTGGCGGCTCACCCGGGCCGCCGACCTTGAGCAGCTTTGGGACGCCATGACGGCCTCGCCCGATGATTTTGACGATGAGCGCCTGCCCTACTGGACGGAACTCTGGCCTTCAAGCGTTGCCCTGGCGGGCTGGCTTGCGCAGCAACGGCAATACATTGCCGGGCAGCCCTGTCTGGATATCGGCTGCGGCCTGGGCCTCACCGCCATGGTGGGCCAATGGCTTGGCGCAAAAATGACTGCCATGGACTATGAGGAAGCCGCCCTGCACTTTGCGGCCCGTAACGCCGATATCAACGAAGTGCCGCAACCGTTGTGGACAGTCATGGACTGGCGGCGGCCCGCCGTGCGGGCGCAGAGCATGCACCGCATCTGGGGCGGCGATATCATGTATGAAAAACGTTTTGTGGCTCCGGTGCTGCGCTTCCTTGACCATGCCCTTGCCCCTGATGGCGCGGCATGGGTGGCGGAGCCGGGCCGCACAGTGTACGATGCTTTTCTGCACGCGCTGCAAAACGGCGGCTGGCAAGGCAGACGGGTGTATCACGAAACAGTGGATCCCCTTTACGCCCAGCCAGTGCCCGTTACCGTACACGTTTGGGAAATCAGCCGCCGGGCCTGAGTTCGGGGCGTTCTTCAACCACAGCAATCAGCCCTTATGGGCCATACGGGAAATACCATGGGAAACCTGGCGCGCTTCGGCGTTTCTTTGGATGAAGATCTGCTGGAACCTTTTGACCAGCTGTGCAAACGCAAAAGCTATCCCAACCGTTCTGAAGCCATACGCGACCTTATCCGCAAGGCGCTGGTGGAGGAACGCTGGAGCAACGACGCTTCCGGCGCGGGCACGCTCACCCTGGTGTATGACCACCACAAAAACGATCTGGCCCGTCGGCTCATGGCCATCCAGCACGACGACCACGATCTTATTGTCACCACGCTTCACGTGCATCTGGATCACTACAACTGCCTTGAGGTGCTTGTGCTTAAGGGCGAACCCAAACGATTGCGCGCCCTTGCCGACAAACTGATCTCCTGCCGAGGCGTCAAGCACGGCACTTTTACCGCTACTACTACAGGACAGGATCTGGCATAATGGAAGACGTACAGAGCCACGCCCCGCAGGTTGCCCTGAATATTGACCGCGTGGGTGTTCGCGAGCTGAAGCTGCCCCTGCTGGTGCGCGACCGCTGCCAGGGGACGCAACAGACCGTGGCTACCGTAGACCTTGGGGTGGACTTGCCTTCATCCTTTAAGGGTACCCACATGAGCCGCTTTGTTGAGGCTCTGGAGCAATGGAACGATGAGATCAGCTATCAGTCCGTGCGGCGGCTGCTGGTCAATATCAAGGAACGGCTTGGCGCGCGGCGGGCCTATGCCCGGTTCTGTTTTCCCTATTTTATTGTCAAAAAGGCCCCTGCCTCGGGCAGCCCGGCCACGGTTGCCTACGAATGCCGCCTCACCGGCGAGCTGGACGACAAGGGCCAGTCGTTCGTTCTTGAAACCGATGTTCCGGTTATGACTGTCTGCCCCTGCTCCAAGGCCATCAGCCGCGAGGGCGCGCACAGCCAGCGGGCCATGGTGCGTATGCGTTTGCGCATGCGGGCTTTTTCGTGGCTTGAAGATTTCATCGATATTGCCGAAGAATCCGGCTCGTCCGCCGTCTACACCCTGCTCAAGCGCGAGGATGAAAAATTCGTCACAGAGAGCGCCTTTGCCCGCCCCACCTTTGTGGAGGATGTGGTGCGCAACGTGGCGCAAAAGCTCACGGCCCACGGGCAGGTGGAGTGGTTCAGCGTTGAGGTGGAGAGCATGGAATCCATCCACAACCACAATGCCTTTGCCCGCATTGAACGCGATCTCTCTGTTCGCTGACATGCCGTGCTGACGCTGATTACACTGGCGCCTTGCGGCAGCATGTTCTGAGTACGCGATAATACTCTGAAAAGCCGCCTCGCCCCTTGATTGCAAAAAACCCCAACCACCCGCCAACCGGGCCAAAAAAAAGTTTTTGTATTCGGGTAATACTTGTGCTAGTTAAGCCGTAAGGTGTGAATGATGAGTAGCAGTAGCCTACAGATCGGCGCATCAGCCTTGAATGCCTTTTCGTGGGGCACGGCTGTTACAGCGCATAATGTAGCCAACGTCAGTACGGCTGGTTTTGAGCCGCGCCGTGCCGTCTACTCCAGCAATGCCAACGATCAAGGCGTTAGTTTTGAAGCCGCGCTGAAAGACGCGGGATCAAAAGTCGGCCCCAGCTCGGACTGGAATGCCGCCAACGCCGTTCTTGATGTCACTTCCGGTATTCCCCTGGAAGCATCCGCACCCAGCGGTACGGATCTTGCGCGGGAATTCACTCAGATGATCTCCACCCAGCACGCCTATGAGGCAAACGCGCAGGTAGTGCGCACCAGTGATACCATGCTGGGTACGCTTTTAGACATCAAGGCTTGACCAACTACAGACAAACGGGGTTATTCCCGTTTTTTTTGCGTGACCCGCCGTTGCCTTTGTGCTGCGGCGCAACCCACACGGAGTGCCGATGGGTAGATGCCTGAAACTGTGTGCGCTGACTCTGGCTTGCGCCATGACCTTTGGCTGCGCAGTAAAAAACAACCAGCGTGGTGACTACAGCACACAAGCGGAACAGCGTTTTCGCCGTTCTTATGAAGCTGCTTTTGACAACAACGAGCAGCAGGGCAGCCAGCAGCTTTTGCGCAAGGCACGGTCTGCCATCGGCACCCCATATGTTCCCGGCGGCATGTCGCCGGGAGGATTTGACTGCTCGGGATTTGTCTGCTGGGCATACAAAAGCGTGGGCGTGAGCCTGCCGCGCACCGCCCGTGAACAGTCCGTTGTGGGTAAGCGCATCAATAATGTGGAAGAGATGCAGGTTGGCGATATTGTCGCCTTCCGCCACCCCCGCCGGGGCTATCACACCGGCATCTATGTGGGCGACGGCAAGTTCATCCACAGCCCCCACCGCCGCACCACCGTCCGTGTCAACTCACTGGACGACCCCTATTTCAAAGGCACATTCCTCGGCGCCCGGCGCGTCAAGATGGACGGCACCGAAAATCTTGTGGCCGAAGCCCAGACCCGCCTGAACGACTACGCGGAAGAAAAGGCCGTGCGCGATATTTATCGCAGCCACAAGCCCTCCTCCCGCTCCAGCGTTGCCAGCAACGACGACCACAGAAAGAGCAGCAAGGATCGCGGCAAGGAAAAAGACAAAGACCGCTCCAAGGATAAAAATCCTTCCAAATCGCGCGAGCAGTTTGTGGAAGTGGCCAGTCTGGACAAAAAGCACTCCACCCGCAAGATCGAGGTGGAAAAGGCTGACAAGTCGTCCTCCAGGTCTTCAAGCAAGGCATCCGTCAAGGAAGACAAGTCGGACAAAAAGAGCAGTGCATCTTCGTCCAAATCCAGTTCTTCCCGAGCTGAAGCTGAAAAGTCCGAACGCAAGAGCGAGGCCCGCAAATCTGACGCCCCCAAGGCTGAAGCGCGCAAGACGGAAAGCCACAAATCTGAAGCCGCCAAGAGCGACAGCAAGTCTGGCTCTTCCAAGTCCAGCGCCTCCAAGGGCGAATCGACCAAGCACGAATCCACCAAGTCTGAATCCGGCAAGAAGGACAAGAGCGATGGCAAGGTGGCTTCTTCCAAGTCTGACGATGGCAAGAGCAAAAAAACTCCCGCCAAAAACCGGGATTAGAATTCATAGGACATAATTGATGCTTCCTAATATTTCTCCTGCAGAAGCACTGAAGATGCTGCAGGATAACAAGGCTCGCCTTGTGGATGTGCGTGAAGCGGACGAACTCGCGGCATTGCGTGTTCCCGGTGCCGAAGCGGCCCCCCTTTCGGTCATTTCGTGGATGGATCTGCGCCCCGCCACCGCTGAACTCCCCATCATATTTACCTGCAATTCCGGCAACCGCACCACCAAGAACAGCGACCTGCTGCAAAAACTTGCGGCAGGCCCCGCATGGCAGATGGAAGGCGGCGTCAGCGCCTGGGCCAAACAGGGGCTGCCTGTGGAAACCTCCAAACAGACGCTGCCCATTTTTCGACAGATTCAGATTGGCGCTGGCGGGCTGGTGCTGGCTGGCGTTCTCGGCTCCCTGGCGTGGCCCTCAATGCTGTGGCTTTCGGCCTTTGTGGGCGCTGGGCTCGTGTTTGCAGGCGTGACTGGCTTTTGCGGTCTGGGCATACTGCTTTCGGCCATGCCCTGGAACAAAAAATAGTTTTATGCACGCCGCGCCTGTTATTCGCGGCAGGCTGGCTCCCAGCCCTACCGGCTATATCCATCTTGGCAATGCCTGGGCCTTTCTGCTCGCATGGCTTGCCGCCCGGGCCAGCTCTGGCGAGGTGGTTCTGCGCATTGAAGATATTGATCCGCAGCGCTCACGCCCCGAATACTCCGCAGCCCTCATTGAAGACCTGACATGGCTTGGCCTGGATTGGGATTATGGCCCGGACAAGCCGGAACCGGCTGGCGGATGTCTGGGGCCGTTTGAGCAAAGCCGCAGGAGCCAGCACTATGCGGCGGCCATTGCGCAGCTTGAAAGTGCAGGCCTGACGTATCCGTGCTTTTGCACGCGCAAGGAATTGCGCAGCATGGCAGGTGCGCCGCATGTTGATGATGCTGGAGCGCCCTACCCTGGCACTTGCCGCAGCCTGAATCAGGCGCAGCGGCAGGCATTGCTGGAGTCAGGCCGCCGCCCCTGCCTGCGTCTGCGCTGCCCGGACGGGTCCGTCAATTTCACCGATACTGTTTTTGGGCCGCGATCGCTCACGCTGGCAGACTGCGGGGGCGACTTTGCCCTGCGTCGCTCTGACGGCGTTGTGGCCTATCAGCTTGCCGTGGCCGTGGACGATGCGCTCATGGGCATAAATCAGGTGGTGCGCGGGCGCGACATCCTCATTTCAACACCGAGACAGATTGCTCTTCTCAAGCTCCTGGGCTATGGTGCACCCGCTTATGCGCATGTGCCGCTGCTTCTGGATGACGAAGGCGAGCGCCTTGCCAAAAGGCACCAGAGCCTCGCGCTGCGCAACCTGCGGCAAATGGGCGCAGACCCCCGCAGAATAACCGGATTGCTCGGCGCGCTTGCCGGGTGCAATCCCGGCGGCACTGCCGCCAGCCCTGCGGAACTGATACCGTATTTTTCGCTTTCGCGCCTTGATGGCGATGATATCCGCCTTGGGCGCGAGATGCTACGCGCGCTTGTGGCCTGACGGCCATTTGAATACAAACACCGCTCATGTAATGACAGAGGATGTTTATGACCATGCAGAACCTGGATCAGACCTTTTTGGACAAGATTTTTCCCGCTGGCCGTGCAGATGAATTTTTTGACGCGCTCTTTGGCGGCGCTGAAGAAGGCGCTTACGACATCGGCCTGGTTTGCCGCAGCGTTGAGCCGCAAAAGGCCAAGCTGGCCTTTGAACTGCGCCAGCGCCCCGGCAAGTGCCTTGCCTGCAACCTGACCTATGGACTGCCTCAGGTTTTCCAGCGGCACCCCATCCTGAATGTGGCTGGCGTTGCGCGTGATGTCGCCTCCCACCTCGGCTGGCCTGCGGAATCCACCAAGTGGAAGCTGGGCCACACGGAAGAAGTGAACCGCGAGCTGCACGTTATCCCCCTCGTGGTGGAATGCGCGTAAGCCGAACAGACCTATCCGCTTGACAAAGGCCCTGTTTTTTGGCACTTCATGTCGGTTGCCAGCTTAGCTCAGTTGGTAGAGCAGCTGATTCGTAATCAGCAGGTCAAGAGTTCAAGTCTCTTAGCTGGCTCCACAGAATTTAGCCCTCACGGTGAAAACCGCGAGGGCTTTTTTGTTGGAGCTTCAAAGGGAATTACATGGCCCCCACTAACACGGCTCCTCGATCCCTACTAACTGTACAAGCTAGAAAACTCATCCATAAGGGCAACATGTCATTTCCCTCGGTGCACAGCTTGCCTTATAGGATATCATGCTTAATTTCTAGCACGGTGCAAACAAAAACAGGCTCTACACCAAAAACATGGAGGGCGGATCATGCCAATGAGAGCAAGTGACATCGAGGTTGGTATCGTGAACAGTTTTATTGGTAGGGAGATCAACGAAAATATGCCGCCGATAAGAGAACTTCAGCGGAACTATGGAGCACAAAATACTTTAACAAATGAAAGTCGCCCCTTTGTTTGTATTGGTCATCGGGATGGCATCAGTCAATGGGCTGTAATAACAACAACCCAAAGGGCTGAACGGCTCCTGATAGACCTCTCATGGCGAACTTGGCAAGATGGAAATGACCACCACAGGCCCAATGTCAACTGGCTCACAGCCTCTCAATATATAAATGGGGCCGTCTTTCAAGGCCCTGATGAAATTTGGGCACTGCTGGCTCGAGACGACAACTCCAGCGGTCGTTTTAAAATCATTAATGAGGAAGGAATACGCCGAATCCATGAACATCTCTGTCCGCAGCTAGCAGAAACCAATCCAATATTTTAGACTACAATTTTCTTAATAATTAGTAGGTTGTAGTCTTCCTAGGTCACTTCAGGCTCTCTTTTTGGCCTTTGCTACACTTGGTCAGACAAAATAAAAACGGATTGAGAGCATTACCGTAATATATTTAACCTACCAAATGCGCCCCGGCTCCGATGCATGCGGGGTGTTAATTCTTGCACTCGATCGTTGCCCCCCCCAAAAAACATGATCGGCTTTCCCCGCCAAGGAGAAAGCCGATCATTTGTATCATCCTGATTTCTGTCTGCCGCGCAGGTTTGATCAGGAGGCAAGTTATGTTCGTTAATGGGGCCGCTCGGTGCTAGTCGCAAACGCCTTCATGTTCGGGGCCTTCGGGAACAGTGCAGGCATGTTGCTTTTTACCTGTTCCGTTGCACTCAAAACACTTTGTGCCAGCATCGTCTTTTCCCTTACCCTGACAAGCCGGGCAGGTGGTGTAGTCATCAACTCTCGTTTTCTGGGCCATAATGAGTCCCCCTTTCTGGAGTTATGCTATACATTACTACTAGCACCCCAGTGTCAAGGGCACAAGCCGACAGTTCCAGCCCGGATACCCGCAGCGGCAGCATACCGCGCAAACTTTGGCGCGCCCGTCAGGCAGTGCACGTATACCCACCGCCAGCTCCCGCCCCTCCCGTTTCATCCGCCCGGGCCTGCCCCTCCGGCTTTCTGCGCACGTACCTCCTGCCGCAGCCTGCACTTTTGCTACTGCGCAATGTTCACGCTTTTGTTGAAACAGCTACCAGAATGACAACCAGCGTGCGGACATATAATAAAATGTACGCATTTGAACATACAAACACTCTTACACATAAAAATAATGCAAGATATAAGACCTTACCTTGAAAAAGCGGAACAGTATCACGGTCACATTTGCAGCGGGCAGATTCTGGGCATCCGCATGACCCTGATGGCGCTCAAAGCCCTTGGAATGTCGCCGCAAGATGACATGCGAGATCTTGTCATTTTTCTGGAGACAGACCGCTGCGTCGCAGATGCTTCCTACGTGGTTACTGGTGTGACTGTGGGCCGCAGGCGGGTCAAGATGTACAGCTACGGAAAAACAGCCATGTCCTTTCTGGATTTGAAAACAGGTAAGGCCGTGCGCGTCAGCGTCATCACCTCCGACAGGCCGCCCCACCATGCGGATAAAGCCGCCCAGCTCTCCTTTTGGGAAGGCTACGACGACAACGACATTTTTTCCTGCCAGCCTGTGAGTATCGCCATGCCGGAGGGCGAGTTGCCCGGCCCGCCCGCGCGCATTGCGACCTGTTGCGTCTGTGGCGAGGATGTGCTGGATTGCAAGGAAATTGTGCAGGATGGCAAAACATACTGCCGGGCATGCCTCAATGGCGCATATTACAGCCCGCTTGGGGGCAGCCATGCATAATCGTTGGCATTTGTATGACGAACTTATTGATTCCGTTCCGTCAACCGAACTGGTTAAATCCTTTGTTTACGGCGATCACTGGCTGATGGTGGAATCGGACGCCGGGGGCGTGGGCATGGCCCAGCATTTCCCGACCATGCCGGGCGCGCAGGATTCCGCGCTCTCACCATATGAAATTGTCGGCCAGCCCTTGCGGAAGGTGGCTGAACGTCTCAAGTCGTGGGATTTCAATCAGGCCTCCATTGGTCTTGCGGCCCTGAATGCTGCTAACAACACCTTGGCCCTGCGGCCAGAAAGCCCCATTCAGCCCGGCATAAATCGCATGCCCGGAGATGCCTTCAAATTTTTTCGTGCAGAATCCGCAGGCAAAAAGGTTGCGGTGATCGGGCATTTTCCCGGTTTGCGCATGCTGCGCCAGCACTGCGACATGTGCATTCTTGAGCGCAATCCACAGCCCGGCGACCTGCCCGACGCCGCAGCGGAATATATTCTGCCGGAGCAGGATATTGTTTTTGTCACGGGCACAACATTTATCAACAAAACCATCACCCGCCTGCTGGAACTGACCCAGAAGGCCAAGGTTTTCATGGTCGGGCCAAGTACGCCCATGCATCCCCTGCTGTTCCGGCACGGTTTTGCTTCGCTTTCCGGCCTGGTGGTGGAAAATGCCGCTGGCGTGGCCCGCGCCCTTAAAGACAACAACTGCGAGGCCATTTTTGCCAGTGGGGGCCTCAAGGTAAATCTGCTGCCCGGCGGTGCCCAGTGAATATTGAATCCTTTGATCAGCTTTGGGTCGATTACCAGCCAGACCGCAAGGACGCGCAGGAATTCTGGAACAAGCGCGCGCCATCGTTCAACAAGCGCATCCGTCGCAAAACTGCAGACGAACACCGCCAGCGCCTGATGGAACATCTTGCGCGCAAGGCTGGCCTTGACCACAACAGCGCGGTGCTGGATATCGGCTGCGGACCCGGTGCGCAAAGTCTTGAAATGGCCCCGCTGGTAGGGCGGGTGGAAGGCTTTGACCTTGCGCCCCGTATGATTGATCTGGCAAAGGGCAATGCCATTGAAGACAACTGCCCCAATGTCAGCTTTCGCGTTCTGGACTGGCAGACGGCAGACATCGACAACATGGGCTGGCGCAGACAATTTGATCTGGTTCTGGCATCGCGCACGCCAGCTATCAACAACCGCGCAACGCTGGAAAAGATGATTGCCGCCTCCAGCCGCGCCTGCTGCATGATCACGCATGTGGAAATGCGCCATTCTGTCAGGGATCAGCTCAAGAGCCTGCTCGACTGGGATGAACAGAAAGCCCGCATTGCCCGCAGTTTTTTTTGCGCTTTCAACATGCTGTTTCTGATGGGTTTTTACCCTGAGGTGGAATACTTTGACCGAGCGTGGGAAAGCGAAACGACCTTTGAGGATGCAGAGTTGATGCACCTCAATTATTTCAGCAGCATGATGACAGTTTCTGACAGTCTGAAAGCCGAAATGCGCAAAAAGCTGGCAAGCCTCTGTCGCAACGGGATTATTCAGGAAAAGGTGGAATCAAAGCTGGCCGTCATGTTCTGGAAAATATAGCTCACAGCGCCCGGCCACTGGCCGGGCCTTTTGCTATTTGAGGCTGAACTGGATGGGAACAACCACACGGGCGGCATGCGGCGGCGGCGCAAAGGGCGATGCCCGATGCACGGCTTCCAACGCCGATTCGTCCAGCGAATCAAAACCGCTGCTGGTGCGCAGCTCCACATTTTGCGCCGAGCCGTCCCTGGTGATGGTAAAGGCCACATACACAAGCCCCTGAATACCCATTCGTTTGGCTTGCGGGCTGTATTCCAGATATTTGCGGATGCGCTTTTTGATGTATTCGTAATTGCCCTTCAGGTAGCCCCCGGCATCCCCCTGCTCTTCGCTGGCAGCCCCGTTGCCCTGACCGTTGCTGCCGCTGCCGCGCCCCTGCCCTGATCCCTCTGCCATTGCCAACCCTTGGCCTTGCAGCTTGCTCTGGCTTGCGCCGCTGCCAGCGCCTGAGTCTACGCCAGCACGTGCGCCTGAACTTGCGCCAGCAGTCGTGGTACTCGGTTTCAGGTCGGCGACTTTGGCTGTCGTATTGCTGCCTGCCTGCTCCCGGTGCTGAACATTATGTTCCTTGCGGGGTGCGGCTTTTGTGGCTTTGTCGATCTTGGCGGGCTGCGGCTTTTCCTTTGCGGCCGTCTTTTCAGCGAGCCGGGGTATAGCAAGGGGAGATTGGGAATCTGTCACGGTGGGTTCGGCGGATTTTTTCTGCTCTTGGGGGGCTGGGCTTGTTTCTTTTTGAGCGGCTGCCGCCTCTGCGGCAGGTGCCGCCACATCCACCTGCGATGCTGCATTCTGTTCCGTCTGGGTGCCACCGCCGCCAGCACCGGCTGGCTCTCCGGTTGTGCCGGAACCGGGCTCGCCGTAAGTCAGGGTAATCACCACCCCGCCAAAATCTCCATTGCCCGTGGGCGGCAACAGGCTGCCCAAAAACCAGAGCATGCCCAGCACCGCAAGATGCGCCGCAAAAGAGGCCGCAAAAAACCACGGGCCTCTGGTGCGCGGCTTTGCTGGCGGCTCCTCAAGACAGGGAGCGGCAAAAATTTGCCTGTCGGCTGCGGGTTCCATACTCATGGCGCATCCGGTTCTGCAAGGTGCATCCAGCGCTGAGCCCTGGGGGGGAGGTTGTACAGTTCCTTGATCTGTTGGGCGGTAACAGTGGTGGAAACCGGGCCATCTGCAACAACATGCCCCGCCTTGAGCAGTATGGCCCGCCCGCCCAGATACACCGCCTGTTCGGGGTGGTGGGTGGTCAGCATGATCGCCGGCCCGGAGCCGGAAAGCTTGCCAATCAACTCCAGCAGATGGAACTGGTTGCCGTAATCCAGCCCGGTGACAGGCTCATCCATGACAAGGGCCGAGCACCCCTGGCACAAGGCCCGCGCAATAAGCACAAGCTGCCTTTGCCCGCCGGATAGCTCCAGATAGGATTTGCGCGCGCAGCTTGTCATGCGCACCTGCTCCAGAGCGTTCATGGCCCTGTCCACATCATCTGCGGAAAACCTGAGCCAGGGGCTGCGGGCTGTGCGCCCCATAAGCACCACATCAAGAACCTGATAGGCAAAAACGCCCGTATGCATCTGGGGCACATAGGCCAGTGTGCGCGCAATATCCCGCCGCGAGATTTCTTCCTGCGGGCGGCCTTCCAGAAAAACGCTGCGGAGCGGCACGGGCAAAAATCCCAGAATGGCCCGGAGCAGCGTTGTTTTGCCGCAACCGTTGGGGCCAAGCACGTTCACCACTTCTCCCTTGCCCACGCGCAGAGAAACCTGCTGTAGCACAGGCGGTGCATCAAAATAGCCAAGGGTGAGGTCACGCACTTCAATCATAGCGTCTCTTCCAGTCGTACCACAGGCTAAAGGCAAACAGCGGCAACAGAATGATTGACGTGGCGATGCCCAGCGGCAGTTCCACAGTCCAGATCGTGCGGATAAACGAATCCGTCAGCAGAATAAAAAGCGCGCCGCCCAAGGCTGAATTCAGCAGGCCCAGGCGATTGTCCGGCCCGCAGATAAAACGCATCACGTGCGGAATGACAAGGCCAACCCAGTTGATGACGCCCGCCATGACAACAGTCAACGAGCACGCCAGCGTTGCCGCCGCAATCAGTTGCATCTTCATACGCATGCTGTTCACACCCAAGGCCATGGCCTCGTCGTCGCCCATGGAAAGCGCGTTCACGATCTTGCCGTTAAGGCAGATAAAGGCCAGCGCGCCGAGCATGAGCGGCCCGCCCCATACAAGGTGACGCGGCTCTGTGCGCGAAAGCGAACCCATGAGCCAGAACACAATTTCGGGCAACTGCCTGTTGGGGTCTGCCACGTACTGCACAAGCGAGGTCAGGGCCACAAAAAAGGAGCTGCTCACCATGCCGCCGATGAGCAGGGCAAGAAAACGCGCCTTTGGGTAGAGCATGGAAAAAAACAGGGCAAGACCAACGCCCAGCGCGCCGCCAATAAAGGCCAGTACCTGTGTGGCCGCCATGGATGAAAAAGCCAGGATGCCCACTGCTCCGCCAAAGGCCGCCCCATGCTGCACACCCAGAATACCGGGCGACACCAGCGGATTCTGAAACATGGCCTGATACACGCTGCCAGATACCGCAAGGCTTGCACCCACCAGCAGAGCCGTGACAATGCGCGGCAGCCGCAGATTAAAAAACAGAAACAGCACCTGCCTTTGATCCGGGCTGAGAGTGTTTCCCGACCATGCATCGGCAAGCGCGCGGCAAAGCGCGCTCATGTCCAAGGGGTAGCGGCCCATGTGCAGCGAGAGCAGCACTGCGGCAACCAGCAGCACCCCCAGCCAGAGCAAAATTTTTTCAGAACGTGCCATAAGGTTCAAAAAGCTCGTTTATCTGCGCATCGCTCAGATCCAGATTAAAAAACAGTTTCATGAATCGGCGGCTCTCTGCCTTGATATCCGCAGCGTACAGATCTGGGTGCAGCAGATTTGCCAGCCATTGCACGCCCATAAGCCGCATATAGGTTGCAGGACGCTCTATCCAGCTGAAGGGACCGCGCGGGATAAAATAGACCCTGCCCGCCTGCACCGCAGGCAAGGCCGACCATTGGGGGTCTGTGCGTATGCGGCGCATAAGATTGGGGTGGAATACCAGCACAACATCCGGATTGTAGGCCATGACCTGTTCAAACGTGACCTTGAGCTGAGCGTTTTCCGTGCCGGGTGGACACATGTGCACACTGTCCGCGCCTGCGGCTTCAAGCACCTCTGAACGAACGGAATCCTTACAAACAGATGCAAGCCCGTTGGCCTCCAGCGCTACATACACCCGCGTGCGCCGATCCGGGGGCAGATTTTTCATGGCCGCAGCCACGCGGTTCAGCGTTGCATCAGCATACGCCGCGAGGCTCTGCCCGCGCTGTTCGCGATTATACAGCCGCCCCATTGTCAGAAAGCAGGCCGCCATATCCTTCATGCTGCCGCCCGGAGCGGTGGATACCTGCATGCCGAGGCTGGTCAGGGTCTGCTCTATGGGTAAACGGTCGTGCATGCTCATGGAAAGGTAAAAAGCTTTTTTGATGCCGCTTGCCAGCAGCATTTCCCTGTCAGGAATAAAGCCCTGCCCATACCAGCCACCCAGGATGGGCAGATCGTGATACTGGGGGGGAATAAATTTTTTTTCATAATCCCGCAGAGGGGTGTTCCAGGCTGCAAGCAGCTCCGGCGCAAAGGCGTAGAGCGTGAAGGCCGAGGGAGGTGTGGGGCAATAGACGCTTCTGGCATCGCCGCTGGTGGCGGACTCTGCCGCTCGTGCGCCGCCGGAACAGGACAAAAAAGCCGCAAGCGTAAGTGCTGCCCAAATCAGAAATGTACGGCGGATCTGCATGATGTTGCCCCAAGTGGGGCCGCCTGCGGGCGGCCCCACCCGATTAAGATTGAGGTATTAGAAGGTCGCGGTAACACCCATGAAGAAGCTGCGGCCAGGCTCTGGATAATATGCGCTGTACGCATATTCCTGATCAAACATGTTCTTCACGCCAGCTTCCACGGAAAAGTTCTTGTTGATATCGTAAACAGCCTTGAGATCCACGGTGGTGAAGCCGGGAGCCTTGCGGTAATACGTATCGTAAGGAGCACTGTTCCAGTAGAAGCCGCTGCTCATGTTGACCTGCGGAATAATTGAAAATCCTTCCACAGGCGTAATGACGCTGTACAGGGTGCTTGTAAGCTCGGGCAACTGGGTAAGCTTGTCGTCGTTGGTGCAGTTGTTCCAGTGCATGTAGTTGAACACAGCCCCCACGCTCACATACTGGTTGAACACAGCTTCCGCGCCCAGTTCGTAACCGTAGAAGGTGGCCCGGTTCAGGTTGGAGAACGACATGTTGCCAGAAGTACCCTGCGAGGTGATCAGGTCTGTCACATCGCTGTAGTACACGCTGCTGTTGAGCTTGAGCCAGTCGCCAAAAATACCCTTGTAGCCCAGTTCATAATGATAGGCCTGTTCGGGGTTAAGATCAGGATTGGCCGGAGTGCCATTCGTGCGCATGTACCGCTCGCGCATGGTGGCAAAACGTGATTTTTTGGCAAAGGTAGCGAACACTTCATGGTGTTCCGTCAGATCATAGAAGGCCCCGACCTGATAGTTGAACAAGGTCTTGGGGTCGCTCAGCCCGTCCTTGTAGGAGTTCATGTCGCCCGTGGTGTGATCGCGGCTTTCAAGGGTCTGCGGAACCATGGTGCTGAGACTGCTGCCGAAGACCAGAGTAAGTTTGTCCACGGGCTTAAGGGTGTATTCCGCGCCCAGATCGGTGTAGGTTTCCGTGATGTGCTCATCCAGCTGCGACCCTACATCTGCGGCCTTTTTCTTGAGCTTCGGCTTCACGCCTGTATCGTCAAACACGCTGTAGTCATTATATTCTTTGTGAGAAAGAAGACGATAACCAGCGGAAAGGGCGATCTTGTTGGCAGGGTTGAAGGTATAGTCAAACGTCAGCTGCCCGCCGGTGGTGAACTGGTCATACGTCTTGTCTGCGGAGTCCCGCTTGGTCATGGACACATCGGTGTAGCTTTTTGAAGTGTCCTGATGCCAGTCGTAATAGGCAACAGCCTTCAGGTGCGCCTTGCTGCTGAGGTTGAAATTACCATTGGCGTACACACGGCTGGTTTCGTATTCCGGCCATTCCCAAAAGCGTTTGTAAGGATAGGTGGTCGAGTCGCCCGTTCGGGTCTGGGCGGCATCAAAGGGCTGGCCCTTCTGAAAATGCTGTCGCGTGTAGCCCACCATGACATCCACATCGTCGTTGGGCGTCCATCCGCCAATGATGTTGCCAGAGAGGGTCTGATTGTCCGAGTTGCGCGCGCGGCTGCCCGGCTGATAGGGCGCTGAGTCAAAACTGGCAGGATAGGTGAAGAAATTCTGGTTGTTGAATATGAACGTTCCCTTGAGGTAGTAGAGATCCTGCTTGGTTCCCACGCTTGCCGCAGCCATTTGACCCTGATTCTGCACGTTGCGGTCAAAAAAATTCATGTACTTGGCGGTGGCTTCAAACTCTTTTTTGGGTTTTGCCGTACGCAGGTTCACTGCACCCGCAAGGTTGTTGTTGCTGATCAGCAAGGGCGAGCTGTAGCCCTTGGAGACTTCGATGGATTCAAGGCCATAGGTCAGGATGTTGTTGGCATCCCATTCATTGCGATACGCGGTTGCAACGGGGATATCGTCAATATACAGGCCCACCTGATAACGGTTGGAGCCACGAATGCTGATGGTTCCCTCATTGCGACCTGCGGAAGTTTGCAGATTCACGCCTTCCACGCCGCGCAGGGCTTCCCAGAGGTTTCTGGCGGTTTTCCGCTCTATGTCCACCTGGGTGATGTGATCGATGGTATCCTTGGAAGCTGCCATTTCCAGAGGAGAAAGTTGAACTTCGCCATTGCCTTCATTACCGGCGGATGCAGCACATGGGCTGCCTATGATCCCCAATAGAGCCATTACCGCCGCGTGCCTTTGCCACTGTTTCATTGCGCCTCCAGATTTGAATCGTCTTCCCTGCCCTCTTCCTGCCAATTATTTAAAATTGCTTCTGATAATTAATATTTTATTGTGTAAACAACCGATTGAAGGGGGGCAACGGTGGCACGATATATTGGGAACCGTGATTATTGGCAAAGCTTTTAGAAGTGATCTCCTTATATTTCAGGCAGCAACAGGTAATTTGCTGAACTTGCTGTTAAAAAACAGAAAAACCGCACGGCCCATCAGCCTTCCTCAACAGATGCTGGTTTCAAAAATTCTGGATGAGAAAAAAAGAGAAATGTTCTTGCAACAGCGCAGAATGGGAATTGATGCTGAGGCTTTTCTGCACCGGGAAATAGTGCAATTACACTTGGCGTATATGGTGGGGAGGGGCGCAGATAATTTAATATTACAAATCAATAGGCTAATTAATATCCATAGTTTCATTTATCTGATTGCAACAAATCTTTGACGGCCTCTCTGCCAAGGGCTATGTTTTATCAATGAATAAAGACAACCTTCCCGTGATTCGGCCCTGTATAAAATGCGGCAACTACCCCAAGCTCCAAACATCCAGACCTGAAGGCAGAACCCACGACATCTTCCGCCTCTATTGCGACTGCGGGAACTGTCCCTTGCAGTGGTCAGTCAGCGAATCTGCCGCCATTCGGCTCTGGAATTCCTACGTAGCATCCTGAGCATGCCTGATCTTCCTCGTCTTTTCCTATTACCGTGCCCTGCGGCATGCGGCACATCACCCGCCAGCCCTTTGGACACCTGATCGGATGGGCAATGCTGGCACCCTGAACGCAGATAAATAAACCTGTCACCCACAGCAGGAGTAGTTATGAACACCCCTGATACTGGCCTGCAGCGTGTTCAGGCAGACCCTCAAGATGACCTTGAAACTGTCTGGAAGCGCTTGCTGAGCGCCATCGAGAGTGCAAAAATTCCTGTTTTCTCTACCATAGATCATAAACAGAATGCCGTGGAGGCAGGCCTTGATATGGCTGGCGCACGCGTAATTACCTTTGGCAATCCGGCTGTGGGCACAGCCCTCATGCTTGAAGCCCCGGAGGCAGCCCTTGATCTGCCCTTGCGCATTTTGGCGGTGGAGACGCCCCAGGGGGTTTGCTTGCTTTGGAACGATCCCGCATGGATAGCGAGTCGCCACGGAATTGTTAAAAACACAGACGTTGCGCAAAAAATACAGAAATTGTTGGAGCGACTCACCCATGAGGCGGCTCAACAGCAGCCTGATACTGGAAACCAGTAGAAAATTGCGGCGGGTACGCCATAAAAAAGGCGGGCCGGAAATATCCCGGCTCGCCTCACAAGTCTTTGCGCCAAAGAAAGGTGCTATTTTGTGCTGACTGACAACTCCTGCCCAGTCACCCCGCAGTAGACAAGAAAGAGCTCCACGCCCTCATCGCCCGTATAGCCATAGTGCGGCTTATTGACCATCTCCGCCAGAAAGTCCCCCTGCTTCAACTGCCGCTCCAGACCGTCCACCTCGCTTTTTACTGTCAGCGCGCCCGCACGCACGTAGGCAATGTTCGGCATGGGATGGGTGTGGCTGCCCAACCGAGAATTGGGGGGAATCACAATTTTTACAATCTTGATGTCCGCATTCCCGGCCGGGTATGCGCCATAGGGCGTTCCATCCCACGAGCGATCGGCTTCAAACAGCACCGTTTTGGTCACGCCAGTGGCTGGGGCCGCTGCGGCAACAGCCTGACCAATCTCAAACAGCACCGCGTTTCTTCCGCCCGCCCAGAAACCCGCAGCAAAAATGGCAATGCCTGCGGCCATCGCGAGGGCGTAATTTTTTTTAAGCATGACTTCTCCTGCACGGCGCCGTTTTATAAAAATGGGGGAATATATCAAAATATTTTAGCTTATACAGGCAGTTACGTTTCTACATCACCCTATATTTTGCACCCGCCGCAGCCAGCGCAAAATGGTTGCAAACATCTGATCCGGTTCCACCGGCTTGGCAATAAAATCATTCATTCCCGCAGCAAAGCAGCGGTCGCGATCTTCATTAAATGCATTGGCCGTCATGGCAATGATGGGCAGATGCTGAGCGGTCGGCATTTTTCTAAGCTCGCGTGTCGCCTCCAGACCGTCCATATTAGGCATCTGCATATCCATCAGCACCAGGGCATAGTAGCCGGGGCTGGTTTGGCGCACCTTGGCGAGGGCTTCCAGCCCGTCACGCGCAACCTCCACTTCAAGGAGGGCCTCTGCCAGTGTTTCTGTTGCAACAATCATATTTATTTCATTATCTTCCACAAGCAAAATACGGCTGCCTGCAAAATTTACTGAAATTTCCTTGCAGGCATCCTTGATCTGCTCCCTGGCCTTAACAAGGCTGGCGTCTTCAGCTTTGTCAAAAACCGCCGTAAACCAAAAGGTGCTGCCCTGCCCCAATGTGCTATGGGCCCCGGCCTGCCCGCCCATGAGTTCTGCCAGTTTTCTGGTAATGGGCAAGCCCAGGCCTGTGCCGCCAAAACGCTTGGACATGGAAGAATCAGCCTGCTCAAAGGGAGCAAACAGGTTTGGCAGTTGCACCTCGGCAAAGCCAATGCCGGTATCTGTCACCTCAAAGCGGAGTCTCACGCTTGATTCCATTTCCGCGTCCATCAGGGTGCGGATGGTAACACTGCCCGAGTGCGTGAACTTGATGGCATTGCTCACCAGATTGAGCAATGCCTGCGTAACGCGCAAGGCATCGCCCTTGAGCGCCCAGGGCACAGGATCAGACTCCACATGCAGCTGTAAGCCCTTGGCAGAAGCGCTTTCTGCCATGATTGACACCACATTGTCGGAGATGGCCCTTATATCCATAGGTTCCGCAACAATAATCAGCTTGCCTGCTTCAATCTTTGAAAAATCAAGAATATCATTGATAAGGCGGAGAAGATGCCTGCCTGATGCCTGAACGCGCTCCAGCTTTTCCGTTGTATCCTTATCCTGCGTTCTTTTCCGCAAAAGGTGGGCAAGCCCGATTATGGCGTTCAACGGCGTACGGATTTCGTGGCTCATGCTTGCCAAAAAGACGCTCTTGGCGGCATTGGCAGCTTCGGCCTGCTCACGGGACAGGGTCATCTGCGCCATTGCCAGGCGTTCATTTGTGATGTCGTCAATAACAGACACTATCCCCTTGGAGGGGTCAGCCGGATCAACCGCCGTGCCCGTCAAACGCGCCCAAAAACGGCTTCCATCGCGGCGCACCAGTTCTTCTTCCCTGCAAAAGGTTTCACCGTTCCATATCCGCTCGTAATGGATTTTGCCCGCATCAAGGTACGCCTCGTTGTCAACATACCATATTCTTACGGACTTGCCGATCATCTCGCCATCTGGCCAGCCAAACATTTCGTGCATTCTGCGGTTGCCGCGAATAAATTTACGGTCGGAGATCAGCGCTATGCCGGAGCTGGCGCAGTCGTATATGGTCTGCAACACGGCTGTACGCGCGGCAAGCTCGGCTGAACGGCTGGCAACCTGCTCCTCAAGTTGATCATTAAGTGCGGCAGTGGCCTGCTCCGCCCTTTTGCGCTTTTGGCTCTGCATTGCCAGGGCTATGGCCAAAGCAGCTAAAATGGCAATGGCTGCCGCTGCGGCAATTACTGAATTGCGGTATTCGCTCCAAATGGTTCGCGGGCGGTTCAATACTATGGAATCAGGGGGTAACCTGGTAGTGTCGGCCCCCCAACGCAGCAACTGAACCCAGTCAAACATGGGCTGCGGCAGCACTGCGGCATCGGTGTTGTCGGCATCAATTTTGCGGATTCCGGTCAGGAACTCAAAACCGACTTTGCCGACTTGCCGCCCGACCTCTGTGGTCATTACGACAGACCCCCCCGTTGCCCCCTGGAGGACATGCGCATCATACAGCGCCAACACGGGCGCGTTTGCCAGCCTGGCAACATCAGCGGCCACCTCGGCGGGAACAAAACTGCGCCCGGTACTGTCTTTGTAATAAGTTCCAAGCAAGACGAGGGTATTGGGCGGCAATGACGAAATCCGCTCCAGCATTTCCGCGTAGGGCAGTGCCGCAGTATCCTCCATCTCAATATTTTCCGGCAATGCGGCCAGGGCCGAAACCACCTGAGTATGGAACAAAGACTGTTTATTGTATGCTCCGGCAACTACAACCAGCTGACGCGTTTGCGGAAAAAGATCGAGCCCGTAGCGGAGTGTTCCGGCAATATCCCAGCGACTGCCCACATACAAAACAGAGTGCGGGCGACCGCGCCACAATACCGCAGGATTCGATATCTGGGTTGCCAGCACGGGCACATCAAAAGGCACCATGCCAGCGCACTCATATGCAAAAAATTCCAGTGCAGCCTGATTTTGCACTACCACAAGGCCTATGTCTGCCTGGACAATCTTTTCCTGCAATACGGATGCAAGCCTGGAACGCCAATATTTGCTGTTGTTACGGACAAGATCGAGCATTTCAACGTATATATCGTTGAAACTCAGACCTTTTTCCCTGAGGACTTCAACTGTTCCGGCAGCCATGTTGTCTGTAACAGGCAGGCCGTATTGCGATCCGGAGAGAATGAGCACGGCCTTGTGCTCAGCTGTTTGCGGCTTGGCCATTTGCCTTGCTGGCTGCATGCCCTGCGCATTGGCCGTAGCTGCGCTTGCCGTGAGAGTGAAAAAACTGACGTCAGAAGCCAGCAACAGGGCGCAGCCCATGCCAACCAGCCACATTGCAGCAATGCGCAGGATAGATGGATGATGAAAACTGATCTTCGGCAGTTTCACAGTGGGTAGCAGTGATTGCATCTATTCACCCCTGCGTCGCAAGCCCAGTTATAAAAAACAAGGAATCTGCGTAAGGGTGCCTGCCGTGCGCGCTGCGCACCTCGTGGCATCTGATTACATCTTGAATTTATAGTAGATGCATCCAGAGGCTAAGTCCAGCTACCACAGGTTGCGCGCTTCACACATAAAACTGTTTATTCTGATATTATAATATGTTAATTTGTTTAATTTTTCAACACTCGTGCGCATTCCAGATGTTGCAGGCATTCAAACACCTGCAATACACCTACGCATGCTGCCATTTTTCTTATCATTCCGCATTGCGCCATACAAAAAAACAGTAGTATGCAAACAATGCTAAAATGCACCGCAAAAGGCTGTGGGACAATCCATCTACATACGCGCCTCTTTGTAAAACTCGTCCGGCTTGAGAATAAAGATTTCATCGCTGTTTTTGTCAAAAGAAAACAGACCCCGCTCCTGCGCCTGCCGCATGACCTTGTATAGGGTGATGCGGTGCATGCCGAGCAGATCAGCCATATCTCGGTAAGAAATATCGCGTTTGGCCCGCAGCGGTTCTGAGCCCGGCACAATCCGTGAAGCCAAAAACTTGCAGATGCGTGTAAGGTGCGATTCCATACATAGTGAAACAGCATTTTTTGACAACAAGGTAACTTTTACACTGTAGCTTTTGCAAAGATTAAAAAACAGTTCAGGATTTTCCATACCCAAACGATGTACATCTTCTCTGGTAAATGTGCAGATATAGCAGTCTTCTGCACAATCGTGAAAAAAACGCACCTCGCCTTGCCCTGTGGCTATGCTCTTATCCCCGTCCATAAACATTGGTGTTTCATTAAAGCATGAGCCATCGCCAAGGTACCAGAGCGTTTTTTCACTTCCATCGGGGGCCAGAGCCATCAGGCGAACCCTGCCACTCACCAGAAAGTACATTTCTGGCTGATTGTCATAAAATTTATGCCCCTTACGAAACAGACGCGGCTTTGTCAGCGCCACGCTTCGCCAACACTCATTTTGTCTGAGTAATTCAGTAAATGACACGTCAGCCTCCCTGGGAAGTGATGAATTCAAGGCAGAAAGCGAAATTCCGGCCTCTATCATGCCAGCGTTTCACATGCTGTTTTGGAACCTACAGTACCCTTTTTGTGAATTATGTTGCAAGGACAACGTTTTGACCATTTATCTTGTGGCAGCATTCCAGCGTACACGGTCAAAGGCCTCAGGGCACTGACCAGCCATCGTGAGACTTTCACTTCGGCATTGCGTGTTGTTGCACTGCTTGCCGGAAAGCCTTCAACGGTTCAATGTAAGCACATTCAGCCCACCCGAGGAGGTTGTCATGGGACACCCGACTATCTATCCCACAGGCGTAACGGTTTATAACCCGGAAAAAGCCTGGAGTGGATTCACCATCATTCAGGCACCGGACAACGGTGCTCTGCTTCTTGGTATGAACGGTCATGAAATCCGCATATGGAAGGACGTTCACGGCTTTCCCAACAAGATGTTCCCCGGCGGCATGCTCATGGGCAGCACCGGCACCCGCCACCCCAAGCACGGCCTCCAGGATCAGCTTGATCTTGTGCAGATCGACTGGGACGGAAAAATTGTATGGAAGTTCGACCGCGCCGAATTTGTGGAAGATCCCGGCCAGAAGGCTCAGTGGATGGCTCGCCAGCACCACGATTTTCAGCGCGAAGGCAGCTCCACAGGCTATTACGCCCCCGGCCAGGAACCCAAGATCGACTCCGGCAACACACTGGTGCTTTGCCATAAAAACACTGTGCAGCCCTACATCAGCGACAAAACGCTGGTTGACGACGTAATCTACGAAGTCACCTGGGACGGCGACATCGTGTGGGAATGGAACTGCTCTGACCATGCTGAAGAAATGGGCTTCACCGAGGCCGCACTCAACGCCATGTGCCGCGACCCCAACTACCGTGGTGGCACCCTCATGGAAGACGCCCCCGGCGTGGGCGACTGGATGCACGTCAACTCCATGTCCACCCTTGGCCCCAACAAATGGTTTGAGGCTGGCGATGCCCGCTTCCACCCCGACAACATCATCATTGATGGCCGCGAAACCAACATTATTCTCATTCTGGACAAAAAAACCGGCAAGATTGTCTGGCAGCTTGGCCCGGACTATGACCGCAGCCCCGAAGACAAGGCCATTGGCTGGATCATTGGTCAGCACCACGCGCACATGATCCCCCGTGGTTTGCCCGGCGAGGGCAATATTCTGGTATACGACAACGGCGGCTGGGGCGGCTACGGCAACCCCAATCCCGGCGCGCTTAAGGGCGTCAAGGCTGCCCAGCGCGACTACTCCCGCGTGCTCGAAATAGACCCCGTGGCCCGCAAGATTGTGTGGCAGTACACGCCGCACGAAGCAGGCTTCCTCGTGCCTCTGGACGCCAGCCGTTTTTACAGCCCCTTCATCAGCTCTGCCCAGCGCCTGCCCAACGGCAACACGCTTATTTGCGAAGGTTCTGACGGCCGCGTTTTTGAAGTGACGGCAGAACACGAAATCGTGTGGGAATACATCTGCCCCTACAAGGGCCATATCAGCCTGCCCATGAACTGGGTGTACCGCGCCTATCGCCTCCCCTACTCCTGGGTGCCGCAGGCAGATGTGCCGGAAGAAAAAGCCATTGAACCTCTGGAAGTCAAAACCTTCCGCGTACCCGGCGCGGCCCCGTTTGGGGCAATGTCCGAAGTCAAGGTTGAAGGCACCATCGGGTACTACAGCGGCGCAGGACACTGCGTGGCTGCCACGGAATAGACAACGGTTCGCCATACCTTCCTTGCAGGGGCTCCGTCTTCGGGCGGGGCCTCTGTCCGTTTATGGATGAAGCCCCACTCAAAGCCTGTTCCTCATGATGCAGACAAGTGCCTCTTGCAGAATGAGGACACCTCTTGCGCGGGGTCAATATCACCGGCAAGCCAGCTTCCGCCCCTAATTTCAGATCAGAAGGCAGCCCGCAACAACGCAGGACAAGGTAAAAATTTTAAGGGAGCCCCCACAACAAATCTTATCCTCACGATTTTTCGCCATAAATCAGCACCGCCCCTTCAAGGGGCGGTTTGATTAGGCCCTATAAGGGCCTGTTATTCGACTGCCCCCTTAAGGAGGCGTGTCCTGACTTTCGCCGTTTTTCCTAGCGACCCATAAATGGGTCTTTGTGCTCAAAAAGACTATGTTGATCGGCTATTTTGTCTCGCGTTTCTTGCTCTCGAATGTATTTCACTATGGTTGCCTCATTTACTCCCACGATACTGACAAAATAGCCTTTGCACCAGAAATGGCGGTTTCCGAACTTGTACTTCAAGTTTGAAAACTGCTCGAATATCATTAACGCGCTCTTCCCTTTTAAATACCCCATTATTTGTGCCACACTATACTTCGGCGGTATCTTGATACACATGTGTATATGATCTATGCAGGCATGTACTTCTAATATCTCAAGATGTTTATATTCACACAGCTTTCGCAAAATCACGCCAATCTCTTTCTTGTACTTCCCGTATATGATTTTACGACGAAACTTTGGCGCGAATACAATGTGATATTTGCAATTCCACCGTGTGTGCTCTAAACTTTGATCATCCATTGTTGCTCTCCTTTGCTACACTGAAAGTCAGGACATCTTTCTTGTAGCAAAGGAGAGCTGCTTTTTGATGGGGATAGGCTTCGCCTTTTTGAAACTCCCCGCTTAGCGGGGAGTTTTCGTCCATAAAAAAGGCGGGAGAGCAAGCTCCCCCGCCGCATCAGCCCAAGGGCCGCAAAAAATCAGAACTGGTAACGGAAGGACAGCGAAACGCGCCAGTTATCCCGATACTGCGAATCTTCCACGCCACGCCACGTGCTGCCGTCAAGATGCAGGTTCACATACGCGGCTTCCACATTCATCAGGAGGTTGTCGTAAATCTTGTAGGTATTGGACACGCTGCCTTCCCAGGCATGGTCGGTGGTGGTGAGGTAGGCCATGGGGCCGTCGGCCCTGCTGGGATAGCTCGTCATATTGGCCTTGCGGGGCATTTCCGCACTGTTGGTGCCATGAAAATACGCGAGCTTGAAGGTGTGGCTAAGGTCGTCAATAAAGCTGACATCCTTGATGGTGCCCACAACGCCAGCCAGACCGCCGGGGTTGTGCCCGAGGACCTTCCATGTATTGAGATCAAAGAATCCCCCGCCAAAACCCAGAGGCGTGACCGGCCAGGGGGAGTTGAACACAGGCAGACGCTCCGAACCGTTGTAGGGGTTGCTGTCGTCGCCGCTGCCGTACCAGGCGGTGATGCCCGGGACGCCCCAGTCGCATTTGTAATCCACACGCAAGGCCGCGTACCAGCCCTGGCGTACGAGATCAAAAGTCTTGGCCTGACGGGTGGAGCTGAACTGAGTGTAATCTTTCAGCTCGCCCATATCCACGCGGCCATAGGTGAACTCCGCCGCGATATCAAAAGGCTCAAAAGCCGTAACGTCAGAGGTCAGGCCGCCCCAGAAGCCATTGCCCCAGGTATTGTTTGCGTTGCGATACTTTTTTTCAAACGTGCTGAAGTAGTTGCCGCCGCTGCCAAGCACAGGCATAAGCCCGCCGCGCGGGGCGTAAATGGCAGGTTCGCGCTGATCGGTATTGTTGTTGATGCCACGCAGGCTGTTTTCGCCAATGAGGCCGTACATACCCCAGGGGGTTATTTTCAGGCCGTTGCCGGTGATCGGCAAGGTCAGCGCCAGCAGATCAAGGTTATCAAGGTAGTTTTTCTGCGTCTGCCCGTTTTGCGTAACTTCCGAATTGTCGTTATAAGGCCGCGCCCAGAAGCCCGTCAGCCCCAGCTTGTAATCGCCGCTGCTCATCAGGGGAGAACTGACGGTCACACCCGTGGAATACTGGCCGTACACTGCGCTCCAGCCAGTCACATAACCGGGCAGAAGCTGTGGCTGCATGCCCATACGCACTTTTACATCTGTCTTGGGCACGAGCCAGTCAATGTACGCATGCCGGACGCCAAGATTTTTTGAACTGTCCGCCCCAAGAGATGCGCCGTCACCGGATTTTCCCCAGTTCATGGTGCCAGTGCCTACAGTGAACATCAGGCTGCCGGACACGTTTTCGCTGGCAATGGCGTCTATCTGGGTGCGCAAGCGTTCAATCGCGCCAAAGGTGTCGCTCCCTTTAATCCCGCGCGGCATGACATTGGACGCTTCAAAGCTTACGTCAAATGCCCCCTTGACCTTGAAATCAACCGCCTCGGCCGCTTCCGGCGCAAGCAGCAAGCCCCCGGCAAGCAACACTCCCAGTACGTTGTTGCGAACAGCTTTCATCATTCCTCCTGTGCAAGTTGGTTCAACCATACAGAAACCTCTTCCAGTAATGCTCTGTAATGGCGCTTTCCGAGGGCCTGCACCGTTGCCGCAACAACGTTTTTTGAAAAAAGTTTATTTTTTCACAATCAACAGACATCGCCTCTTAAAAATAGCCCAACATACTATTTTAAAATAATATTTTTATAAATGTGAAAAAAATATTCAGAAAAGGTTGCCACAACAACGTCACCAGCACCACTGCTGGCCTAGTTTTTTGAACCAATACGGCAGTGGATGATTTTTTTCACAAAAAATGCAAAATGGCAGACAATGAAAAGGAGAGGCGTAATGCAGGATTCGCCGCGCATCAGCAATAACTACTTTGACGGCCTTGCTGTTACAGGACGCCACAAGGCAGTGTTCTTTATCATCATGGTCGCGTACTTCTGCGAACAGATGGATAACTGGAATTTCGGCTTTATTGCCCCGGCGCTGATGCACAACTGGGGGCTGACCATGAAGGACATCGGAACCGTGACCTTCTGGTATTTTGCCTCCATGACCCTCGGCGGATTTGTCGGCGGATTTATCTCGGACATCATCGGACGGCGCAAAACCTTTCTCATTGCCATCACTCTGTTTTCCACTGCCTCTATCATCAACGGCCTTACAGACAGCTTCCACGTATTTGTGGCATCACGCGCCCTGACGGGCTTTGGCGTGTTCTGCCTCATGGTCTGCTCGCAGGCATATATTGCAGAAATGGCCCCGGCCGAGAGCCGTGGCAAATGGCAAAACATGATCGCGGGCGTTGGTTTTTGCGCCGTGCCGGTCGTTGGTATGCTCTGCCGCCTGATCATTCCCCTGCACGAAGAAGCCTGGCGCTACATCTTCTATATGGGCGGCGTTGGCTACATCGCTCTTATCATCGCCTGGCGCTACCTTGATGAGTCCCCCCGCTGGCTCGTGGCCCGTGGTCGCATTGCCGAAGCGGAAGCCGTGATGAAAGACCTCACTGGCAGGGACATCGACCTTGCCGATGCGGCCAGCAAATGCCTGACCCAGAAGCCCCCGCTCAAGGAAGTGCTGCTTGGCATGTGCAGCTCCAAATACCTCAAGCGTACTCTGGTTATTCTTCTGCTGGTGGTTTGCACCAACCCCGCCACCTTTGTGGTCACCAACTGGACTGCCACCCTGCTCAAGGCCCACGGTTTCCCGCTTGAAGATACACTTATGGCCACCACGCTCATTTCCATTGGCGTACCACTTGGACTGTTTGCCTCCAGCGCCTTTACCGACAAGGGGGGGCGCAAGATTCCCATTGTCATCATGCTGCTTGTGATGGCCGTGCTTGCCCCCATCTTCGGCAATTTAAGCCAATACTGGGCAGTGGTGCTTACCGGCGCTGTGCTTACGGCCTTTGTGATGGGCATGGGTTTCACCGTATTTTCCTACACGGCGGAATCCTACCCCACCCACCTGCGCAACACCGCCACTGGCTTCCATTCCTCAATTGGGCGTCTGGCCGTTGCTTTCTCACAACCTCTCATTCCTGTTGTCTATGCAGCATACAGCTTTGACGGAGTGTTTTATATTTTCAGCATGCTGTGCATCATCCCCGCCTTTATCGTTGGCGTATGGGGTGCGCGCACGGGTGGCAAGTCGCTCGAAGACATTGCCTAACCTCCGGCTAAAACAGGAATTTACGCATCTGCATTCACGGTTTTTTTGTAACAGGAGGCTCACATGGGCATAACCCTTTATACCGCGCCGGACTGCATCCGCTGCAAGATCGTCAAAGCCTTTCTTGCCGAACGCGGGCTTGCATACGACACCATAGATTTCAAGGCTGACGCGCAGGAATTCAACACGTTCTACCGCACAAACCGCAAGGCCATTTACCGCAATCCTGAAGGAGTGGAATTTCCCCTGTTCTCTGATGGTGAAGTCATCAAGCAGGGTTCCGGTGAAATTATCGCCTATCTGCTCTCGGGGCACACGCTGGAGGCCTGCGTAACCCGTAGCGACATGCTCCACGGCAAAATTGCGGGGCTTTATCCTTCGCAATGCCCTGCCGGGCAGGAAGATAATTTTGCGGTTCTTGTTGATCGACTGGCTGCTGGCGGCTTGCAGGTCTGGTTGCAGACCGATGGCCGCAAGCCGGAACTGCTGGAAAAGCTGCTGAAGATCAAGGACGTGCACGTAGTTTGCAATCTTGTGGGCGGCCCTGAGGCAAGCACAAAAATTTTTGGCGGTGCGCCCAGCAAGGAAGAACTGGCAAAAACCATCGCCCTTGTGCAGGCCACGCCCGATGGCGCGGTGCGCTTTCTGGCTATGCCATTGCCCGTTACCGAAGGTTGGGACTGGCCCAAGAGGGAAGACGCAGCAGCAGCGGCAAAACTTGTAGCCGAAGCTTGCGGTCAGCCCACCCTGCCCTACAGCATCACCCCCGTCACGGCGGATATGGTGTGGGACATGCGCGGGCTTGAACCCCTGCCGGAGCAGAACCTGCTCATGTACCGCTCCGCCTCGCGCCAGCACCTGTTCAAGGCAGACATCGTTAAATAGGGGGGCGTCATGCAGTCTTTTGATACCATTATTCTGGGCGGCGGCCCCGGCGGAACAACGGCAGCGCGGATTCTTGCCCAGGCAGGCAAGAGCGTTGCTCTGGTGGAAAAAACGCACCTTGGCGGAACCTGCCTGAACTGCGGTTGCATCCCCACCAAGATGCTGCTCGGCGCTGTGGCCCCACTGGCGCTTCTGCATGCCCAGCAACGAACCCGTGTAGCCAAGGGCGAAATTGCCGTTGACTTTGCAGCGCTCCAAACGCGCGTGAGCCGCTTCACCTCGGGGACGAGCAAAACGCTTGGCAAAAGCCTTGCCAGCATGGGTGTGACGATCTTTACCGGGCGCGGCGAAGGCATCGCGCCGGGCACAGTGCGCGTTCATGCCGAAGACGGCACTACGGATCTGAATGCCCAGCACATCATTCTGGCCTGCGGGTCATCTTCCGCAGCGTTTCCCGGCCTGACGCCCGATCACGACTGCGTGCTGGACAGCACCGACCTTCTGCGCATTGAATCTGTTCCTGAAAGCCTTGTCATTATTGGCGCCGGGGCCATCGGCCTTGAACTTGGTGATTTTTTCTCGGCCATGGGCAGCAAGATAACAATAGTGGAGGCTGCGCCCCACATCGCACCTCTGGAAGATACCGATATCGCCGCAGAATTGCGCCGGGCACTGCAAAAAAACGGCATAACCTGTCATGAAGGCGCACGGGCCAAAGATTTGCGCACTGTTGACGGGCAGGCGCAGCTTACTCTGGAAGACGGCACGGTAATCAACGCAGCCAAGGCTCTGGTGGCTGTAGGCCGCACGCCCAACACCGCCGGGCTGAACGCCCAGCACTGGGGCTGCAATCTCAACAAGCGCGGCTATGTTGAGACAAACGCCTTTCTTGAAGCCGCCCCCAACGTCTACGCCGTGGGCGACATCAACGGCCTTGTGCTGCTGGCCCACGCTGCGGAACATCAGGCTGTGTATGTGGCGGAACGCATCTTGGGCGAAAGCGCCGGAGAATATCAGTCCGGCCCGGTGCCCTCATGCGTTTACGGGGCAATGGAAGTCATGCGCGTTGGTCAGACAGCGGAGGCCCTCCTGCGCGAAGGCAAGAACGTGGAAGTCTCACAGGCGGCCCTGTCCCTGAATCCCATTGCCCAGGCAAGCGGCGGCACAGCCGGATTTGTCAAAACAGTCTGGAGCGATGGCAAAATTGCAGGCATCGCCGCAGTTGGCGCGGGCGTTTCGCACCTTGTGATGGTGGCCCTGCTGCTGATCAAGGAAGGCTATACGGCGCAAAACCTGCACAAAATCATGTTTGCCCATCCCACGCTGGATGAAATTGTGTCCATGTCCATTCTAGCGCCCAAGGTGCGCGTGGAATCCAACTGACCCGGCGACCACCAAGGAGAATACCGTGAACATTCCTCACGACAGAAAATATCATGCAGAACATCTGTGGGCGCAAAGCCAGCCCGACGGCACCTGCATCATCGGCATTACCGACTTTGCCCAGGATCAACTGGGCGGGGTGATCTTTGTTGATCTGCCCGCTGTTGGCGCAAGCTTCCGGCAGGGAGAATCCTGCGCTTCCATTGAATCCGTAAAAGTGACCAGCGAGGCCATCATGCCCGTCTCCGGTCAGGTTACGGCCATTAACGAAGCCCTCGCAGACGCCCCGGAACTGCTCAACGATGATCCCTACAATCAGGGATGGCTGATAAAGGTGCAACCCACTGCCCACGATGAAGGCGGATGCATTACAGCCGAGGAATACGCTCAGGCCGTGGCAAGCTGACCGCCCCCATTGTTAAGCTCCCCCAGCAATAGCCCCGAAGAATTGCCCTTCGGGGCTATTCTTTTATCACGCGGTAGCAACGTTCTTCTTCATGTGCACTCACCACGCTGCCGAAACTGACTGAATAACAATTTTTGGCGCACAAATGCACAGCCCCTGGGTCTGTTACAGACTCAGGGGCTGTGAACTTTCATGGAGCGGATTTTATTTTACTGCAGTGGGCTTCCAAACTTCAAAGAATTTCGGATAGCCGGGCAACAACGGAGCTTTGACGCTCAGATCCTTGCCCTTGAGACCGGGATAATCCGGGGCATAGCGATAAGCCCTGTGGATCATGTTGGTGAATGTCTGGTGGGCATTGGGCACGGCTTCATCACGGTCAGAGAATACAGGCTTGGCCTGCCCCGCCATAATGGGGTTCACAAATTCCCAAACAACCTCGCCTGCGGGGGTTACTTCAAAAAGATGCCCCTGATGCGTGGAGGTCACCAGCACATTGCCGTTGGGCAACCTTTCCGCAGCGCCCTGTCGGTAGCTGAAGAAGCTGTTTGAACCATTGGCGGCATACTGCCAAACAATTTTTCCGCTGGTCGGGTCGACCTCGATCACGCGGGATCGGTTGCCCTCGGGGCGTTCCGAGCCATTGTCGAATATCTGCACATTGCCGTTGGGCAACATGGTGGCGTTATGTTCACCAAAAACCTGCTGGGTGCCGTCATAGTACCATTCGGGACGCGTCCCCTTGCCGTAGGCAGCGGGGTTGCCCCAGCGCTTGACGATTTTGCCGGACTTTTTGTCAACAATGTAAAATTCGCTGAAGTTGCGTGAATTCAGCAAAATCTGGTCGGTCTTGGGCAGGTACTGCAAGGTGTTGAAATGCGACCAGTCAAAGCTGTCGTATCCCGGCCCCACAGGTGTGGGCAGAGCAAAGTTGATGTCCAGTTGATCCGGGCCGGTGCCGATATGATCCCAGGCATGCCATTCCCAGACAGTCTTGCCGTTTTTGTCCACCTCGCGCACAAAATCCACCCAGAAGTCGCGCACGGCCTGCCCCTTGATCTTGACTTCTTCAGGCCACGTGCCGGGCTTGCGGCCCTTGGCCTGGAATTCGGCGGGAGTTTTGCGCTCCCAGCCAAGAATCATGGTGTTGCCGTTAGGCATGCGGTCAAAGCAGTGGTGCTGGATCTCGTTTTCCGTAAGCATGGTGTACGACCACACCACGTTGCCGTTCCAGTCCATCTCTTCAATAATGCCGCCTGCGCCGCCAATTTTAACCGGTTGATCCTTGGGGGCGGCTGCGCGCAGCAGATTGCCGTTGGGCAACAGCGTGGCATAGAGGCCGGGAGGGTACTTGCTCTTCCACGTGTGTACAACATCGCCATTCATATCGATGAGATACGTGGTTGTACTTTTAACCGTGGGGGCAAACAGCGTATACCCCTTAAAAACTTTTTCGGGCACAAGCTTGATGACGCCCGTAGGGCCGTCATGTACTTCATAGGCTGGCGCTTGAGTAGACAGTCCAAGAGCAAGCAAACCCGCAATAAAAGCAATGGAAGCTCTATACTTCATGGTCATTTCCTCCGGTGAACGGCGTTGTTACCTGTGCTGCCTAGAATGAATAAATCACATTAAACGATGCCTTCCACGCATCCTTGACATTAAGGCTACTACCAGAGATATTCTGGTAGTGGCCCCATACGTCATTGTCCAGCCAAAGGTGGATATAGCCCAGCTCAAGGATAAATGTCAGGTTTTCCGCTGCCTTGTATTTGCTATCGAGGTTGACTTCCATACCCGTATCGGCTGTGGTGAGATACGTGCCGAACGTGTTAAAGTCAGTGTTATTGCGGTAGATTTGCCTTCCTGAAGCATCAGTGGCATGCCGCCCGGTGATGTATGAGGCCATTTTTGTATCGTTGGTGCCGCCAAAGTAGTTGACGCGCAGGGTATGGCTTAAGTCATCAAGAATGCTCACGTCCTTGATGCGCGCGCCTACGCCCCATGTGCCACTGGGGTTAACGCCCAGCACGCCCTTGCCGCCGCCCATGATGGGATTGCCCCGGTAACCAAAGGTGGAGAGCGAGTTGGTCAGGTTATTGGTGGTAGCAAGGTAAGGCAGACGTTCCGAACCATTGTTGGGGTTGTCGTCATCGCCGCTGAAATACCAGCCGTACAGGCCGGGAAGCCCCCAATCCAAAGCGTATTCAGCCAGCAGCATGCCAAACCAGCCCCGGCGGTTCAGGTCTTCCTTGCCGTGGTCAACGCTGCCATAAATGAAATCCCAAGAAATTCTAAGAGGTTCAAAGCTGGTCCACTGCCCGGTCAGCCCGCCCCAGTACATGGAGCTGTAATCATCGTTCCACAGTCTGGAGGTGCCCCTGCCGGAGCTGAAAGCCGCCGGGTACAAACCATCACGTAATTCCAGGCCGTCGATAGCCTGCCCGGTTATGGGATTGGTCAAGGCGACCTTTTTGCTGCCGCCGGGCATGTTGGTAACGGTTGCGGGCATGAGGCTGTTTGGCCCCATGGCGCCGCCCATGCCCCAGGGTGTAATTTTGAGTCCGTCCACCGCCACAGGCACGGTCAGTGCAAACAGATCGAAATTATCCATGTAACTGGCAGGCTGTGAGGTCGTACCGCTCCAGTTGTCGTTGAGCAGGCGCATCCACACGCCGGTAATGCTGACGGCATCGTTCATTTTCCAGGATGCCGCTATTCCGGCCACATCGTCCTGAAAAACGGGGCTGTCCAGAGCAAATCCGGGGAGTTTTATGCCTTGAAGGCCCATGCGCAGCTTCAGCGGAGTATTGGGAACGACCCAGTCGAGATAGGCATTTTTGACTTTGACAACATTGCTGCCGTCTGCCCCCAACGCGCCGCCCTGAGCAGCCATGCCCCACCGCTGTTCGCCAATTTCAAAAAAAACGGTGCCGGCAAGATTCTCAGAAGCCTTGGCATTCAGTTGCAGATGCAACCTCTGGATAGCTTCAAACTCATCCCTTTGCTGGTGTATGGCGGCCCACTGCTGCCCCCCAACATTGTTGCCGTTACGGTCCTTTCCCATGAAATTTCCGCCGTTGATGTAGTCAAAGGCAAACTGCCAGCTTCCCTTGACGTCAAAATCGACCGCCCTGGATTGATGTGCGCTCCCGAGCAGCAATCCTGCTGCCAAAAGTAGTATGCCCAGCTTTTTCATCCTTCCGCCTCCTTGTGTCGATTCCTATTATCCAAGCATGCGCCAGTAAGGCATGGCCACAAAGGCCACAAACACGCCCGTCAGCACCATGCGTAAAGCCATGACCAGAGCCATTTCTTTGAAGTTGATGTAGCCGCAGCTGAAGAAATAGAGATACAACGCGTATTCGTAGGGGAATATCAGGTTGTCCAGGCCGTACTGGAATGAAAAGTACAGGATGCGCGGATCCAGCCCCATCTGCATACCGAGTTCGGTAATGGGGGCAGAGAGGGTCGAGGTAGCCGCAAGCGGTGTGAGCAGAAAGTTCAACACAACGCCCACGACATATGAGCACACAGAGGCCAGGCAGGCCCCTGTTTCGCTGAACAGAGGCAACACAAGGCCTGCCAGCCAGTGCGTAACCTTGAGGAAGCCGCCTGCACTGCCGATGGCCATGCAGCCCATGATGAAGAACAGCGGCGCAAAGTTAATGGAGGCCATGCGCTTGCCGTCCATGAGGCCTATGCCGGGCATGAAGGACAGGGCCGTAATGATAACCATCACAGAGCCAGCACTGAGGCCGTGGAGTTTGTCTGTGGCAAGCAGCACCAGGGTGAGGCAAAGAAGAACAAGGGCCCGTTTTTGCTCGTCTGTGACATCGCCCAGTTCTGCGTGCTTCTGCTCCACTGCGGCGCGCAGCGAATTTTTGTTGACCGAAGTGCGCAATACCAGAAGCACAATTGCCAGCGACATGGCCGTGTACAACATGGCGGGAAGGAAGTTGAACTTGGCGTATTCAATCCAGCTGGTTTGAATGCCCATGACCTTGTCCACGATGCCCATGCCCATAACCAGATCGCCTGCCCCTGTAAGATAGGCCAGCTTGGTTGCCCCAACGGCAATGCAGGTGCCAAGCACTACGGCTGTGGCTTCGCGGCTTTTGGGCTTGAAATCCAGGGCATCACAAAGGCTCACTGCCACGGCGCAGAAAATTGCTGCCTTGCCCATGATGGAAGGTACAAGAGGAGAAACAATGGCCGCGCCAAGGGTAATGCCTGCAAGTGCTCCGGAAAAACTGCCGCCGGTAAGCTTGACGCACGTCAGGGCAATGCGTTTGCCAAGGCCTGTCACCTGAATGATCTTGCCCAAGGTGAAACCACCAATAACGATGATCGGCACCTCGGAAAGCCATGAAGCGAAAACAACCTTCTGGGGAGTACTGCAAAGCAGTACGTAAAGGATGGGTAGCAGGATACCCACGGCAATGTCGTTCAGCGTATCCAGTGCCCAGGCAATTACAGCCCAGAGCGTGACCGCCAAAAATGCTATCATGGGGGGAGTAAGACTTTCGCTACGGGGAAGGACGAAATACAAGGCTAGGGGGAGCGCCAGATTGATGCCCCATTTGGCAAGCAGCCCGGGCGTCATGTCTGAAGTCTTGATAATCATGATGATCTCCTGTGAAAGCGGGGATCTCGGGTTCGCCCCGCTACTGGGCAGAGGCGAACCCGGAATCACTTCAAAGCGAAATTTCTCTAAAGCTAACCCTTGGGATCTTCCACAGAAGCCACGCAGAGCGCGTTACTGCCTTCGTATGGCTGGCAGCCCTCAACGGTCACTTCTTTGGCGCGATCTCCGGCTGCGGCGGCTCCAGGCACACGGAAGGTGGAAACATTCAGCGGTTCAATCGGCGTTTCTACTGGCTTTGCCACCTGCGGCACCCATTCGTAAGGCACTCGGTATGCGCGGTAGGTCATGTTCATGGGCACATGTTTCCCCCAGTAAGGTGAAATGAATTCCCACACTATTTCGTGGTTGGGGGTAACCTCGAATACGCGCCCGTCAGACCCCTCGGTGATGAGGGTATTGCCGTTGGGCAGGCGCTGCATACCGCTGATGAAGGGGCTGTAGAAGCGGTTGCTGTCCATGGGTTCAAGAAATCCGGCTTCCTTGGGGGTGTACTGCCAGACAATCTTGAGAGAAACAGGGTCTATCTCAAGAACGCGGGAATGGTCGCGCAGGGCGGCTTTTACGCCTGTGGGGGAGCCGGGATTGGGCACGTCGTAGCCGCCCCATCCACCGTTGTCGAAAACCAGGATGTTGCCAGCGCCCGGCAGCCCGTGCGGCACCATGTGCGCATGGTGCTGACCAATGATCCAGCCTATGGCCTTGAGCTCGGGGGAGGTGTCGTAGTCCGGCCCGATCTTCCAGGTGATTTTTCCGGTCTTCTTGCTGATGATGAAGATGATGTTGGCCTCGCGCCCATCAACAATGATATTGTCGGGATGAAAACGCTCATCGCCAGCGTCGTACCACTTGTTGGGGCCAAGCACAGACATGGAGTTGATGTGCATCCAGTCACCCATGCCTTCGGGCTGGGTCGGGCGGTAATTGGGGTTGCGGCAAAGCGTGTTTTTGGGGCCTTCGCGGAAGCCCATTTCGTCAAAATGCTCGTTGCACGACCACTCCCAGAGAATGTTTCCTTCCCAGTCCACTTCAAGGATCAAATCATCAAGCAACTGCTTGTCGCTGATTGCGCTATTTCGCACATTGCGGTGCGCCAGGATAAGGGTTTTGCCTTCAAGCACCTTGGGTTCCATGCCAGGTGCATAGTAGCCCACGGGGTTGCCTTCGCGCTGGAAGTCGTGGTGATAACGCGCGAGCCAGCGTCCAGGGTAACCAGGATCTTCAACAAATTCATTCTGGTCGAATTTCCATACGATGTTGCCGTCCCAGTCAACCTGGACAACATCAAGGCCGTCCTGCACACTGAATTTGCCACTGCGGCGTCCCCTGCTTGTCACAAGATATCCGCCAGGGAAAATTTTATTGGGCATTCCGTGAACACCCTTCCAGACATTTATTTCATGTCCATTCATATCCATAAGCACTGCGCCTACTTCCTGCGCTTGAAAAATAGTGTACCCACCCCAGCATTTTTCGGGTTTGAATATGGTAACGCCAGTGGGATAAATTGTTGGATGGCCCATATTAAATTCCTCCAAGCCAATTAATGTTTGCGGAATGCGGCAATCTCCGGCAGAAGCACAAAGAACAGCGCGCAAGGTATTTGATCCACTCTATGGGGCAGAATAGTACGGATTCAGCCACGGCGTGTGTTTCATTTGCAACATTTTTCACAATTAATTGCATTTTGAAATAAAAACCTGTTATCAGAAAGCCAGGTCAACTGTTCTAAGGAGGCAACATGGAAAAACGCGGCATCAATTGTGGACGCAGCCTGGCCTTCAAGGAAATGCGCGAAATGAATTCCAGCTGGCGTTCTGTATTGCATCTGGGGCGAAAACTTGTTTGGCCCAAGGGCCATCGCGTACAATTTGGGCGGGAATTGTACTTTTTAGATCGAGGTAGGGTTCGGCTGACGAATCAGAATTTGGAAGGGGTGGAAAAAATCCTCTGGTATATTCACGAGGGTTGCGTTTTTGGCGAAACGCCTTTCTTTGATCCCATGCCTGCCGAGAGTTATTTTTCATGCTCAACAAGCTGCGTGAGTTATGCTTTTACTGCTGAAAATGTAGAAGAAATCTGCAAGGACTATCCCCATCTGCTCATCAACCTGTTGTGCTCCATGTCCCGCAAATTACGGGTGCTCTCAAATCAGGCTTCGTCTCTGTACCTCGATAACGTACTTGTGCGTACATGCAAGTTCTTGGCGCAGCACATAATCCCCGGCAGCGATCCCCTTACGGCCGATATGGGCGTCTCCAAACAGGAGATGGCCAGCCTTTTGGGTGTACACAGAATTTCTTTGTACAAGATATTGCGGCAGCAGGAAGAAAGCGGCCTCTTTGGACCATTCTCCGGCAAAACCGTAACAATTCTGCGGCCTGAAGAATTTTTTATGCTGGCAGGGAGTTAATGTGCTCCAGCACAGAGAAAGGGAAATCATTTTCGGTGAGGGGGTGCGTCAAATTCTGATACCCGGAGATATACGCGTCAGATTGGGCAGCCTTCGGGTAAAAGCATGAGACGCTCTCGCATTTCGGCAGGGTGCAGTGCCGCGCACAACCCGCCGTTTGTGAAAGAAAGCTGGGCATTAGTATGATTGCCAGTGAGATTAGTGGGAATTGATCACAGCCTTGCGGGAAATTGTTTCCACGCAAGTTTTTCAGGATGAGTGCTCAACACTCTCCCCAGCTACACCGCAACTGAATGAATGAGCGAATTGAGTGTTCGCTGAAGCGGGTTGCCCCCGTCTTTGGTGTAGAGCCCTAAAATATAGCTAAAAGTGAGCAAGACGCAAAAAAGCCCTTACGGTTAATCACCGTAAGGGCTTGATTTTAATGGTGCGCCCGAAGAGATTCGAACTCCTGACCTACAGGTTCGTAGCCTGTTGCTCTATCCAGCTGAGCTACGAGCGCGTTCAACGAAGAGGAAACTAACTCAAGTCACAGTCGCCGTCAAGCTTTTTTTCAAAATATTTTTTGAAAAGCCTGTGAACTTGTTAAAAATTATTTTCTGCAACTTCCCGTAAGGGAATGTGCTCGCCCCTAGGGCAAGCACGCCTCAAACCAGTAAAGAAAACTACTAAGCGCTGATGCCGTTAACGGCATGAGCCAGACGCGAAATCTTGCGTGCGGCTTTCTTCCAGTGCATGGCGCCCTTACCGGCAGCCTTGGCAAGCACGGAAGTGGCGTTGGACAGGGCTTCGCTGGCCTGGCCCTGTTCGTTGCTCTGGATGGCGGCGCGAACCTGCTTGATGGCATTCTTCACGCGGGTACGGGCGGCGCGATTGCGGCCTGCCCGCTGCAAGCTCTGCTTGTGACGCTTGAGGGCTGACTTATGGTTGGCCACTTTGAATCCTCCACATATGTTGGGCTTGCCCGCGCAAGCCATGAAAACAAAAGTTAGCGCGTTGTCGCGAAGAAGGGTTCTTACCACTGGCACGATTAGCTGTCAAGCAATCGTGTCTTTTTATCAAATATTTTCTTGTTTGAAGATGCGGGGAACCGTCAAAAGCGCCCCACACCTCCGGCAAAACCGTTACACAACCTACATCTGCAAAGCAGAAAAATCGGCCAGACGCGCAAACCGCGAGCCAAGGCCGTGCAGCATGCTCAATCTGTTGCGGCGCAGATCCGCATCATCGCACATAACCATCACACCTGCAAAGAATGCGTCCACAGCGGGGCGTACCGCACTCAGGCAGGCCAGCGCAGCGGCATGGTCGTGGGCGGCCCACAGAGCATCAAGGCGAGGCAACATTTCTTCCAGTGTGGATGCCAGCGCTTTTTCTGCGTCTTCACGCAGCAAGGCGGGATCCCAGTGGTCAGAAAGTTCCTCAGTCTGCCCCTGTTTGCGCAGAATATTGGCAACGCGCTTGAAGGTCTGCACCGCAGCTTCATAGTCCGCCGCCTGGCTAAATGCCGCCAGCGCCGCAAGGCGTGCGCCGCAGTCTTTCACATCTTCCGCGCCCGCGCCAAGGGCCGCATCCACCAGCAGCGTGTCCTGTCCCTGACTCATGAAATAGTTGCGCAAACGCGCAGCAAAAAATTCCATGAGCTTGTCCAGAGCATCGTGCGGGGCGAGCTTCCACTGGCGATCACCATAAAGCTGTTGCGCCATGGCAAAGAACTGTCGCACGTCAACCGCAAGACCGAACTCAAGCATGATACGGATGATGCCCAGCGCGCAACGCCGCAGGCCGTTGGGGTCGGCAGCGCCAGTGGGGATCATGCCAAGGCCAAAGCAGCCTGCGAGAGTGTCGGCCTTATCCGCCATAGAGAGCAGCGCGCCTGCGAGGCTCTTGGGCAGCGGAGAATCCGGCCCGGCGGGCAGATACTGTTCGCCCAGAGCTTCGGCCACGGCCTTGCTTTCTCCTTTGCGGCCAGCATAGATGCCGCCCATGATACCCTGAAGGGTATCAAACTCTCCCACAAGGCCGCTCACCAGATCCGCCTTTGAAAGGCGCCCGGCGCGCGCGGCATCGTCGGCAAGTTCGGGCGCGCAGCTTTCGGCAAGCCAGCGGCACAAAGCCTCAAGCCTGCGGGTTTTGTCGCCCATGCTGCCAAGCCCGCCGATAAAAATGACCGTATCCAGCTTTTGCAGCCAGTGGTCAAAGGTATCGCGCAGGTCGGCCTGCCAGAAAAAGCGGGCGTCTTCAAGCCGGGCGCGCAGCACGCGTTCCCAGCCGCGCTTGACCACGCCCATATCTTCGGGGGTGATGTTCAGCACGGTGAGAAAATGCGGCAGCAGTTCGCCATTGGCACCTTCAATGCCAAAGCTCTTCTGGTGGCTTTCCATGCTGGTAAGCAGCACTTCGCGCGGCACCTCAAGATAGGCGGGATCAAAATCGGCCAGCAGCGGCACCGGGTGCTCGGCAAGGCCCTGCACTTCGTCCAGCAGGCTGTCTTTCCACAGCACTTTGCCGCCAGCGGCAGCCGCCTGGGCATTGCCGCCCTCAATAATGACGTTGCGGCGTTGGGCAGGATCAATGGTAACAGCGCAAGGCCCGGCGAGGGTGGCCAGAAATTCATTGGCATGCGCCACGGCAAAGGGGCCAGCGCCGTGGATGCGGTGGCCGCTGGTCTCACGGCCTGAGGTCATGGGGCCAACAGTAAAGGGCACCACGGCATCATCAAGCAGCGCCAGTATCCAGCGCAACGGGCGGGCATAGGCCAGCGAATATGAACCCCAGTGCATGCGCTTCTGGAATGAAAGCGCGGTAATCACCGTGGGGCAGATATCCGCAAGCAAACCAGCTGCGGACGCGCCGCCGGTGCGTTTGCGCACGGCCACGTATTCGCCCTTGTCCGTTTCCACCCGAAAAACGTCTTCAAGAGCGCAGGCATTGGTGCGCACAAACCCCTCAAGGGCTTTTGTGGGCTTGCCTTCAGCGTCATAGGCCACGCGCGCGGGCGGGCCGGAGACGACCTCTTCCTTCTCCACCTGCACGGGGTTGAGGTCTTCAACAATCACCACCGCGCGCCGGGGCGTGCTCATGACGCGCAGCGCGCCGTATTCAAGCCCGGCTTCGTCCAAAGCGCCGCTAAAACGTGAGGCCAGCTCCCCTTCTTCGGGGGCCAGAAAACGGGAAGGCAACTCTTCGCTGCCGATTTCAAGCACAAAGGTCGCCACGGCTTACCTCGCATCCTTTTTGAGCATGGGATAGCCCAGTTCTTCACGCTGGGCTGCGTACAGTCGCGCCACTCCAGCCGCCAGGGCGCGCACCCTGCCTATGTAGCCGGTGCGTTCTGTGATGGAGATGGCTCCTCTGGCGTCCAGAAGATTGAATGTATGCGAGCACTTGAGGCAATAATCATAGGCAGGCCAGGGCAATCCCAGCTCAAGCAGGGCTTTGCACTGCCCTTCAAAATCGCTGAAATGCCGCAACAGCATTTCAGGATTGCTGGCTTCAAAGTTGTGGCGTGACTGCTCCACTTCATTCTGGTGGTAGATGTGGCCGTAGGTGACGTTTTTGTTCCAGGCCAGATCATACACGGATTCAACGCCTTGCAAATACATGGTAAGGCGCTCAAGGCCGTAGGTCAGTTCCACGCTGATGGGCGAAAGGTCAATGCCACCCACCTGCTGAAAATAGGTGAACTGGCTCACTTCCATACCATTGAGCCACACTTCCCAGCCAAGGCCCCAGGCGCCGAGTGTGGGGGATTCCCAGTCGTCCTCCACAAAGCGGATGTCGTGCTGCGCGGGGTTGATACCCAGCGCCTTGAGGCTTTGCAGATACAGATCCTGCACGTTGTCCGGCGAGGGCTTCATGATCACCTGAAACTGGAAATACCGTTGCAGGCGGTTGGGATTTTCGCCGTAGCGGCCATCAGTAGGACGGCGGGAGGGCTCCACATAGGCCACACTCCACGGTTCCGGCCCAATAACCCTCAAAAACGTGTTGGGGTTGAACGTACCGGCACCGCATTCCACACCCGAAGGCTGTTCGATGACGCAACCCTGGTTGGCCCAGTAGTTCTGCAAAGTTAAAATGACATCCTGAAAATACATGCGCTGTCCTTTGTTCGTAGCCTTTTTCAGACGCATACGCGCGGCTGTTCATTAATAACGCCGCCCCAAACCATCCCAAACCGAATCGAAAATTTCGGCGCAAACACGGTCACACGTGGCGAAAGTAGCCCCCTTCCCACGAGAGACCCAGGTGATATTGCACAAAACCATCAATAACCTTGGCGCACGCGCGCCGATCTGCCACAGGCAGTTCTTCCGCATGCCAGCCGGAGGGAAATTCTTGCTGCACATGACGCAAAAGGTCAAGCCCGGACGCGCCCAGCTCCACGCCATACCGTGCTGGCCCCGTTGTCGCGCGGCACGACGGGCAACGCAACTGGGCCTCGTCAACCACAAACTGCGCGGGGCCGGTTATGACTGCGCCGCAGGTGCCGCACCTGCCCAGGTCAGGCGCAAACCCCAAAACACCAGCAAACCGCAGGCGGAAAAACAGGGGCAACAGCGAAGGCACGTTTTCCGCTTCTTCCAGCGTCTTGCGCAAATCTTCAACCAGCAGAAAGGCCTCGTCCGCGCCTTCGTCATTGACGCCAAGCGCTTCCACAAACCGCAGGCAGTTGGCCGCCAGCCCCATGCGCCGCCAGTTGCCGCGCAAGCTTTGCGGCCCGCCCAGCAGCACGGCTTCCTCAAGGTTGAGAAAGCTACCGCGCCCCGAGGCCTTTACCCTGCAATGCAGGCTGTTGAGTACATCCAGGCAGCCGCAAAAACGACGCCTGCTGCGGCTGCCACCAAAGGCGAACAGCGTCAGCAGGCCGTGTTTGCGACAAAGCATTTTCAGCCACAGATCTGATTCGCGAAAGTGCCCGATTCGCAGCACAAGCGCGTGATCTGCCCATTCGGTCATGGCCTGTCCGCAGGGGGAAACACCAGGTTGCGCACCTGGCCGCTCTGCCCCGCCGGGGGCAGTTCTTCACCGTCATACCGCAGGCGCACACCGCCAGCGTTGCCGAGCTTCAATTCCAGGCTCTTGCTGAACGTGAGGGCAAAAGTATCGCCCTTATGCAGAGAAAACTGGCGAGTGTCGGTCTTGTCAGCGCTGGAGTGAATCCAGCATTCTTCTGTAGCGGTGATAATCAGCTTGTGAGCGCCTACGGGCACGTCACTGCTCTGCGAAGCGGCAGCGGGCGCAGCGGCAGAGGCCGCCGGAGTAGCTGGAGCCGTTGAAGCGGGCGCACCAGCAGTCGGCGCGTTTGCGGCAGTGCCGCGCACCGGGGGCAGACCAGGGGCAGCAGGCTGGACAGGCTGACCCGCCGATGGGGCCGAAGCCTGCGCCGAAGTTTGCGCGGAGCTTTGCACAGTCGCCTGGGCCGGAGCCTGTCCCAGTGCAGGAGCAGCAGCACTTTGCGGCTGGCTGACAACCGCCGGAGCCGGAGTCTGTCCCTGAGAGGGAGCAGCAGGGGCGGAAGGCCGACTGGCCAGATTGCCGGGGTCAACAGACTCGGCGCTCTGCAAGGGGGCAGGCTGCGCCAGACGGCGCGTCTGCCGACTCAGGAAGTCAAATACCCCCTGTTGCCAGGCAACCATCACCACAGCGACCACGCACACCATGAAAAGCCCGGCCAGAATGGGCTTGAGATTGCGCCTCGGGGTGAGAACCATCTCGGGCTCATAAACATTTTGCGGCGCAACGGGTTCAGAAGCAGCCTCAAGCGCCCCAAGCGCCTCACTGACTTCCTCAGCCGAAAGGCCAACATAGGACGCGTATGAACGGATAAACCCCTTGGTGTACGCCAGAGGGGGCAAGGACGTCTCGTCCCCTTCCTCCAAAGCGCGCAGAAGACGGGCGCTGATTTTCAGCCTGTTTGCCGCATCTTCCATGTCCAGACCCCGCTTTTCGCGCTCAACGCGCAAAGCAGCGCCCAATTCCACTAAGGTCATGAAAAGCCTCGATAATGGTCTTGCCGCCCCGAGGGGGCGGCGGTTGCCAGCAAAAAGCCGGAACCACCCGTGGCGGCCCTGCTACATTCTGATATCAATAACGGCCCGACTGCGAAGCTGGTTGGTGTAGTCCTCAAAACGCTCCATGGCCTTGGGCTGGCGCAGGATGCCGTCGATCATCGGCTTGGCCTGCTCAAAGGTGAGCATCTTGAGTTCACCGCCGCCAGGGCGGTACAGGCGCACCTGCGCCTTGCGGCCCTGAAGTTCAAAAATCTCCGTTACATCGCCGGGTTTCATGCTGTTGAGGCGGGCTTCCCACTCGGGGTTGAGCTTGTCCCACACCACGGGGCCCATGTCGCCGCCGTTTTCCTTATTGGGAGCGATGGAATACTTGCGCGCCACTTCCTCAAACGAAACCGCGCCAGACTTGATCTGCGCAGCCAAGGCCGCAGCATTGGCATTGGGATGATACACCAGAAGGGCCATGTGCAGACCTGAGCGGTCATACAGGGTGTCCTTGTGCGCATCGTAGTAGGCCTTGATCTCATCGGGGGTCACAACAACCCGGCGACCCACTTCCATTGCCATAACACGCTGGCGAATCAAACCTTTTTCAATATTGCCACGCAGTTCGCTAACACTGGTCTTTTGTTGGGCCAGGCGTTCTTCAAACTGCTGTTTAGTAAGGTTGTTCGCCTTCATGATCTTGGTGATTTCGCTGTCAATTTCAGAAGAAGAAATGGAAATTTTGAGACGCTTGGCTTCCTGCGCAACCAGAATATCCATGATCATGCCGTCCAGCGCCTTGCGCAGCACGGCGTCCACGGCCTTGGCCTGGGCGGGATCGTTGGGATTGATACGCGCCCGCATAAGATCAGGAACAGCGTTTTTCTGCAGGTCAAACATGGTGATAACCTGACCGTTCACCACGGCCGCCACCTTGTTGATCTGTGCGGCCTGAGCGCCAAAAGCGGTCATAAAACAGATAACCAGCGCCAAAATAAGCGTTTTTCTCACGTTATACTCCCTGCTTGCGCGCAAAAATTCCGCGCTTTATCTGTAAAATTATATCCCAATCCAGCGCAACATGCAATGCAACGGCTGCACCCGCAGCCATCAGCCAGCCAGTAGCCGGGGCACGTTGCATGCAAGCCCTCAGCGGCGCCGCACGGAGCCGCCGTTATCGCGCCTGCGCTGCTGGTCGCCCGAGGCTTTTGAAGCAGGAGCCGTTTCAGGATTATGCCCCTGATTTTCCAATGCTCCATTGGCCCTGGGATCGTGGGAACCTTCAAGCACATCACCCTCGTACACATCATCCTTGCCTGGGGGCAGAGCCTTCATGTCCTCCGCAGCGCCAGAAACATCCGGCACGGCGGGGGCATCGCTGCCCTGCCCGCCAGCGTGTGACGCCGGGGGTGCGAGCAGATCGGGGGCAAGCTCCTTGCCCACCATGATGAGGGAATTGGCCAGAGCCTTTTCAAGCCAGCGTTCAAAAGCCTCGGACATCTTCTGCTCCCGCAGGATGCCTTCCACCAGCGGATAGGCCTCCGCCAGGGTAATGTGCGCTGGCGGGCGGCTTTCAATCAGCCCAAGGCTACGCCACAGGCCTTCTTCCTGCCGCACGGGGGCGCACTGTCCCGGTTTAAGACTGGCAGCTGCCTTGCGCCATCCCTGAGGCAGATCGGCTGGCCGCACATTCTGGCACTGGAGCTGCACCTTGCTGCGCGCCTCGCTCATGCCACCGGGAAACACCGCGCAAAAGCCTTCCACGTCCTTGCGCGATTCACCAGAAATCAGGCAGACGCGCAGAGTTTCCGGCATCTGAAAATCGTCTTCGTGGGTCTGGTAGTAGTCGCGCAGTTCGGGCAGCGAAACACGGATGCCAGCTGCAAGAACCCGCTTTTCAAATGTGAGCATGGAGAGATGGTCAAGCAGCAAAGCCCGCCATTCTGAAGGGTCAATTGATTCTTCAGCCAGATATTTTTCCAGCCCGTCAGCGCCGCCGTAATCATTCCTGACTTCTGCCATGGCTGTATCCAGCATGGCAGGGCTGACCGACATCTGAAGCCGCTGCAAATCCTGCCGCACCAGAGCGTAAATGATCAGAGTGCCCAGCCCTTCGCCGTATTCGCGCCGCATGTTTTCCAGCGATGGAGTGCGCATGGCCCCAAGAGAAGGAGAACGGCTGTCGAGCAGGGTCTGCAATCTGCGCAAGCTGATGGGCTCGCCATTGACTGTAGCCACCACGCCGTCGGGGAGCCGGGTTTCAAAACAGGCCGCCAGCAGCAGGCAAAAAGAGCAGGCCAGCGCCACGCCTAGTGGGCGGGCCAGTCGGGCAGACCGAGCGACGTTCTGGAAAAAACGCGCCAAAGCTATGAGGGGCTGCATGAATCCGTCCACCATTTTTCCCATATATTCAGACCAGTTCTATGACCTGAAAAAAAGACACAGCCACAAACCAGCACCTATGCCCCGGCTTTAACACGAATACCTTCAAGGGCGGTACGCAACCTGTCCAACCCTTCGGGGAACGAAACATCAGACGGCATTGGCAGATGCAGCCCGGCAGGCGGCAGCATGCGCGCGTCCTTCATGGAAGCCGTAAGGGCTACTATGCGCTCAGGCTGCACGGCGGTCTGCCCGTCCGGCCAGACAAGCCGCACATGGTTGATGTGCACATCGGCCTTTTGCACCTGCAACTCTGTGAGGAACTGCTTGAAATCCAGCACGGCAAGGAAGTTGCGCAGTTCTTCGGGGAAGGGGCCAAACCTGTCGCGTATGCCAAGGGCCGCTTCCTCACGCGCCGCGCCGCCAGAGGCCGATGTGAGCGTTTTGTAGCAGCGCAGCCTTTCGCGCCCGTCCTCAATGTACGATGCGGGAATATGCGCAGGCAAGCCCAAAGTAAGTTCCGTCTCCACGGTCTGCGCTTCAGGCGTCCCCTTGAGGCGGCCCACGGCCTCCTCAAGCATTTCGAGGTACAGATCAAGGCCCACGCGGCACATGTGGCCCGACTGCACTTCGCCGAGGATATTGCCCGCGCCGCGCAGGCGCAGGTCTTCCATGGCGACCTGAAAACCGGCCCCCAGGTAATCCATATCCATAATGATGCGCAGGCGTTCCTCCGCAATGGAGGTGAGGCGCTCCGCATCCGGCACTACAAAAAAAGCATAGGCCTGCCTGTCGCTGCGGCCCACCCGGCCCCGCAGCTGATAGAGCTGCCCAAGGCCGAACATCTGGGCCTGATCCACTACCAGCGTATTGGCGCGGGGAAAATCCAGCCCGGATTCAACAATGGAGGTGCATACCAGCACATCAAGCTCGCCATGCCAGAACTTGTGCATGGTGTCTTCAAGCTCGGTTTCAGACATCTGCCCGTGCGCCATGCCTACCCGGGCCGTGGGCACAAGGGTGTGCACGTACTCGGCCACCCGCTCCAGGCCCTGCACACGGTTATAGACCCAGAACACCTGGCCTTCGCGCTCGATCTCGCGTTCCAGCACCTTGCGCAGCACGGAATCATCCCGCCGCAGTACAGCCGAAGCCACAGGCTTGCGATCCTGCGGCGCGGTTTCAATGATGGAAAGCTCGCGTATGCCGGACATGGAAAGCTGCAAGGTGCGCGGAATGGGCGTGGCTGTCAGGGTGAGCACGTCCACGTTCTTTTTAAGGGCCTTGAGTTTTTCCTTATGGCGCACGCCGAAACGCTGTTCTTCATCCAGAATCAGCAGGGCAAGATTGGGAAGTTTGACGTCGCTTGAAAGTACGCGGTGGGTGCCGATGAGAATATCCACCTGCCCGGTGGCCGCAGCCTTGAGCACTTCCTTTTGCTTTGGGCGCGTCACAAAGCGGCTGAGCAGCCCCACATTGACGGGAAAACCCGCCAGACGGGCGCGGAAGGTCTGGTAATGCTGCTCGGCAAGCACCGTGGTGGGGCAAAGCAGCACCACCTGACGCCCCTCGGAAGCGGCGCGGAATGCAGCGCGCAGGGCAACTTCCGTTTTACCGAAGCCCACGTCGCCGCATACGAGCCTGTCCATGGGCTGGGACTTGTCCATGTCGTCAAGCACGTCCTGAATGGCCTTGGCCTGATCAGGGGTTTCTTCAAAGCCGAACGTGGCCTCAAATTCGTGGTACAGCTCGCCCGGAGGGTCATATCGGAAGCCCTTGGTCACCTTGCGGTAGGCATACATTTCCACAAGGTCGGCGGCGATCTTTTCAATGGCCTTGCGGGCCTTCTCCTTGCCCGAAGTCCAGCCGGTGCCGCCCAGCCGGTCCAGCGCGGGTTCCACGCCTTCCGAACCCTTGAACCGCTGGATAAGCCCCATCCGGTCGGCAGGCACGTAGAGCTTGTCGCGCCCGGAGTATTCGATAAGCAAAAAGTCGTTGGCAACAGCGTTGACATCCATGTGGTGCAGCCCGGCAAAACGACCAATGCCGTAATCGCGGTGCACCAGCAGATCGCCAGCCTTGAGATCGTCAAAGGAATCCAGCCCCTTGAAAACGCGCGACGAAACGCGGGGCGTTTTTTCCGCCTTGGGGTACAGGATATCCTCGCCCAGAACCAGGGCGTTGTCCCACGCCAGATCCGCGCCCTGGCGGAAGGGCGAAACAAGAGCAAAAAGACCACGCTGGTCGGGTGCATAGCGCTGGGCAGGAAGAATGCCGTCCTGTTCTGCCAGTTTCAGAAACTTGGCTCGGCTGCGACCAGATGAAAAACTCAGCACCACCTGCCTGCGCGCGCCCTGCCACTCCTTGAGAGCGGTGGCAAGATGCTGCCAGGGGCGATCCTGCGCGCCGGAAAGAGGAAAAAGATCGCTGAAGGAATGCAGAGTCCTTTCCGCAAAATCCAGACCGCGCTCTTCCACACCCATGACCAGAGGTTCGGCGTACACGCGCTGAAAGGCGTTCCACGGCGCAGGCTGCGAACTTTTGCGCAGGGCCAGCGATGCCGGTTGAGGCAGGGGCGCGTCCTCGGCCTCAAGCCGCTCCTTGAGTGCAAGGCGGCCATCCCGCAGGGCCTCGGCGCTGTCGGCCTCGCCGGGCAGCAGCCACAGGCAGTCCTGCGGCAGCCAGTCTTCGAGCAGGCTGGGAGCTTCTACGGCGCAGCCGGGCAGCAGGCCCGCTCCGCCAGCATCCAGCGATTTTTTAAAGGAATAGCAGTCATTTTCGCCAATGCGGCCTTCGGCAAACATGCGGTCAAAACGCTTGCGCGCAGCCTCGGTCTCGCGCGCAGCAAAGGCCAGCGGGCTGACAGGCAGCAGGGTCAGTTCGTCGCATCCTTGCAAAGACCGTTGGGTCTCCGCGTCAAAGAAGCGCATCTCCTCCAGCGTGTCGCCAAAAAATTCCAGCCGCACGGGGCGGGCATAGCCAGAGGGGTACAAATCAAGGATGTCGCCTCGCCGGGCCATTTCGCCGGGCCGCGTGACCATGGCAACGCGCTCGTACCCCCACTCCACCGCCTGCTCCAGCAGCAGCTCGGGGGCGTAATCGCTGCCCTTGCCAAGCTCCAGCGTGCGCGTGTGGAAAAAATTGACCGGCATGTAGCGCAACAGCAGGCTTTCAACACTAACCACCAGCACTCGCGGTTTGCCAAGGGTGAGGGAATACAGCGCGGCAAGCCGGGCAGCCCATGAGGGCTTGTCCTGCCACTGGCTCAGGGCTGGCAGCCCCAGACAGGGCCACTGCCATGCAGGGCGCACAACTGCCGGATCCGCCAGAGAAATTTCGGGAGAAAACAGGGCCGCAAGGGAGCGGGCCGCGTGAAATTCTTCGCGGGTGCGGGCCACAAGAGCCACGCTGCGCCCTTTGTCCAGAGCCTCGCAGGCAAGGCGGCAGCGCGTGACCATGCCGCTGCGTTCCAGATATATCTGCCTGTCGTTGCTTGAGAGCAATGCGCCGAAAGTGTCCATGAACCTGTGGGGGTTATATAACAGCACAAGGGGCAGCCTGCGCCGCCCCGACGATAAACGGTCAAACCTGGCGGCAGCCGGAGGCCACCGCCAGGTTTGCAAGTCATTTGCTTCTAGTGTCCGCAGCCGCCGCCGCAGCTGCTGCAACCACCGCCCGTCTGGGGCAGGGGCACCGTGGGTTCAACTGTGAAACCCGCGTAGGAAAGATCAATCTTCACGCCTTCAACCTGAGCAAGAAGCTCCTTGTTGATGCAGAAGGTGAATCCGCCCTGATCTTCGCTCATATCTTCATCCGTCGCGGCGTCCAGGGCAAGGGCCAGATGGGGCCCGCTGCACCCGCCGGGGGCGAGGTAAACGCGAATGGTGCTTTTTTCCTTACCTTCAAAAAAGGCCGCCAGTTCCTTCTGGGCGCTTTCGGTCAGTTCAAGCATGGTTCCTCCGATGTTTTTCGATACGCTCGATATGTATATTATATGGTAGAGTAACGAAAAACAGGCTGGCCTGCTTCGTCCGGCCAGCGGGAAACCACCCCGCCTTACGCGTTGCTGCCGCAGCCGCTTGAGCAGCTGCTGCAACCACCGCTGTTGCCTTCAGAAGCGAAGGGCACTACGGGTTCAACCGCAAAGCCCATGTAGGTTAAATCAATTTTTACACCCTGCACTTCTGACAGAAGAGCACTGTTGATGCAGAAGGTGTAGCCGGCCTGTTCCTCGGTTTGATCCTGGTCGTTAGGCTCATCCAGAGCCAGGGCAAGGCGCGGGCCGCCTCAACCTGCGGTCATGTAGACCCGGATGGGATCCTTTTTCTTGCCGGTAAAGAACGAATCCAGTTCCTTACGGGCGCTGTCGGTCAATTCGATCATACGTCCTCCATGATTCGAGTGTTTTACTAACTAAGGTCATGCGTGGGGCTTGTCAATTACCGCAGGGCTTTTCTTTAAAGCCGAAAACAGCTAGAATGACGGGCATATCCACCCTTGGAGGAACCATGTCCACGACCCGGTTACTGGAAAAAGACGAAATGGCGCGCGTACTTGAACGCCTCGCCTCGCAGATACTTGAACGCCACGCGGCATGCCAGGATGTGATGCTTGTGGGCATCGAACGGCGCGGCGCAGACCTGGCCCGGCGCATAGCTGCCCTGCTGCAAACGCGCCTTGACCGCGTCATCCCCCTCGGAACCCTGGATATCAATCTGTACCGCGATGACTGGACAAGCCTTGTGGGCAAGCCCAGCATCGGGCAGTCCCGCATTACCGAAAGCGTGGACGAAAAGGTTATCATCCTGATTGACGATGTGCTTTACACCGGGCGCACCATCCGCGCAGCCCTCGAGGCCCTGCTCGACTACGGCCGCCCCCGCTGCGTGGAACTGCTGACCCTTATCGACCGAGGTCACCGCGAGCTGCCCATCCATGCGGATTATGTGGGCCGCGTCATCAATACCAGCAGGCAGGAACACGTGGACGTCATGCTCGCCGAGCGCGACGGCGAAGACAGCGTGAACCTGACCACCGCATCGTAAAACAGACGCGAAAGATTGCCCCAGCGGCAGGCACGGCCCTACAAACTGCCCGGCCCGGAAAGAGCCTCAACAGGGCTTTGCCGAGTCATAAACCGCGCACAGGAACAGAATTCATTCACCACGCTGACGTGCCGCCCCCCATCGGGCGGCAGCAAATACAGAACAGAGGAAACCATGCCCAAGCGCAAAACCTGACGCACAGCAAGGAGCTTCACGTTGTGGAGCTTACGCGAACGGCGGTCCGGTTTGGGGCTGGCGCATGGCTTCTCTGCCCTGCACCACTGACCCGACAAATCCTCCGTTCGCGCTGCCGTTTCATACATCGGCTTCGCCACGGGCCTGTGGCCCCAAAAGGAGGATTTCATGAAACCAGGCTTCAACTTTTTCTCCACCACAACAGGTATCATCGCCACCGGGCTTGTGTTCGGCGTGCTTGCCGTATTGCTCCAGCAAATGGGCAATCCCGGCAACATGGGCATCTGCGTGGTCTGCTTTAACCGCGATATCGCTGGCGCTCTGGGCTTTCACCGCGCTGCCGTCGTGCAGTACCTGCGGCCCGAAATCATGGGCATGGTGCTTGGCGCATTCGGCGCGGCGCTGGCCTTTGGCGAATACAAGCCGCGCGGCGGCTCGGCCCCCATCACCCGCTTTTTGCTTGGAGGCATAGCGGGTATTGGCGCGCTGGTCTTTCTGGGTTGCCCCTGGCGCGTTATTCTGCGCCTGGCTGGCGGCGACGCCTTTGCACTCTTTGGCCTTGCGGGCCTGATCTGCGGCGTGGGCATTGGCACCATTTTTTTCCGCATGGGCTTTTCACTTGGTCGCAGTCAGGGCCAGAGCAAAATTTCCGGTCTGGTGCTGCCCGGCATCATGCTTTCCTTCGTGGCCCTGTATCTGCTCAATCCGCAGGTGGCAGAACAGCCGCAGAGCGGCGTACTCTTCTATTCCGTCAAAGGGCCCGGCGCACAGCATGCACCCTTTATACTCTCCATTGGCGTGGGGCTGATAGTGGGCTTTCTGGCCCAGCGCAGCCGCTTCTGCACCATGGGAGCCCTGCGCGACGTGATGCTGTTCAAGCAATGGCATCTGGCACTGGGATTTCTGGCCATGCTGGGCGCGGCCCTTGTTCTGAACCTGTATTTCGGCGCGTTCAAGCCCGGCTTTGAAAACCAGCCTATCGCCCAGCCCGACAACCTCTGGAACTTCCTCGGCATGGCTACTGCCGGTCTGGCCTTTGCGCTGGCGGGCGGCTGCCCTGGCCGTCAGCTCTTTATGGCTGGCGAGGGCGACAACGACGCCGCTGTATTTGCCGTTGGCCTGATCGTTGGCACCGCTGTTGCCCATAACTTCGGCTTGGCCTCCAGCCCCGCAGGGGTCGGCCCTCACGGCATGGCGGCCACCCTTGCCGGCCTTGCCATCTGCCTGTGCATCGGATTTTTCAACTGCAAGAGAGGTGCGTAATGTCTACCACCATCGACACCCGAGGGCTTTCCTGCCCGCAGCCCGTACTCATGTTTCTTACCGCTGCCAAGGCCGATGAACAGGGGCCTTTCAGCGTATTGGTGGATAACGACGCCAGCCTTGAAAATGTCAGCCGCGCTGCCCGCAACCGGGGATTTGCCGTCAGCACCACTGAAGAGGGCGAAGGCATAACGCGCATAGACATCCGCAAGGATTAACAGTCGGATTGGCGAACTGGTGGCGCGGGTGAGCAAAACGCCCGCGCCGCAACTGCCGCCAGATCAGCCAATGATGGCTGAAAGCTGCAATCCTCCAGCTCTCGGCACGAGTGCTGCAACATATCCGGCGATCCAGCGTTTCGGGAGACATCATGACGCAGAACAGTTCCCAGAGCAGCCTGCTGCAGGGCTTTGCGCAAAAACTGCGCGGCCTGTTTTCTCCCGGCGGCAAAGATTCGGATATGGATGCTCGCGGCGGCGGCAAACGCGGTTGCAACGACCGAGGTCTGCTGGTTTTTGACCACACTGGCGAGGTTATCCGCGCCGAGCGCCTGCTGTGCAAGGCCGGGTTGGATGTGGAAGTAAAGGGGCCGCCGCCGGAACTGCGCACAGGGTGCGACATGGTGGTGGTTTTTGAACTGGTGAGTCAGGCGCGCGTTCTGGATGTTCTGGAACGGGAAGGTCTTGAGCCCCGTCAGGTGGTCAGCGCCCACGATGTGCTGCTGGAGCCTGTGTCCCTGTTTCAGATAAAACATCTGGATGACCGCTGGCTGATGGTACGCGCCGCCAATATGAAAATTACCCTTGATGCTGCTGACGGACGCATTGTGAATATTTCAGGCGGCGGCTGCCCTGATGTGCCGTGGGTGGCGCATCGGCTGTGCGGCCTGCGCCTTGATGAAGCCCCGGAACCCCTGTCCCTGGGGCAGACCCTCTGCTGCTACAGCCTGCAAAAGGCCTTTGAAGAACTGCGGAGGCAAGTCGCATGTGGTGCATAGCAGGGACCTTGCCCGACCCGGATTTTGCCCTCTGCCCTGCTGGTCTTGAGGCCGAAAGCACGGTTGCAGGCGGGCTGCTCCACCTGCCGGATGGCCAGGCCGTACCTGTGCAGCGAGGCACTGCGGCCCTTGCCGCCACAGCCATTCTTGCCTGCAAGGAACTGGGCATTGCGCCGCCGCGTCTGCTGCTGGCGGGCGACCCTGGTTCCGGCGCGGGCAGCCGCGCCATTTACGCATGGCTGGAACAGAATCTGACAGGCATTGCCCCTGCAGGGCTGACCTTTCACTATCTTTTCCCTGATCAGGATTGGCACAACCGGGTGCTCATGGCCGCTCAGGCTCTTGCCGTGTCGCCAATAATGGTTGCAGATGCGGGCTTTATGTATGTGGCGAAAATGAGCGGTTATGCCGATGCCTATGATCTTTTTACGCCGGATCTGGGCGAGCTGGCCTTTCTGGCAGATGAAAAAGCCCCCCACCCCTTTTATACGCGGGGTTTTCTGCTGGCTCGCGAGGATGACGTGCCGCCGCTTTTGCAACGCGCTCTTGAGCATGGCAACTGCCCAAAAAATCTGATTATCAAGGGATCAAAAGATTACATTGTTGTGGATGGCCGAGTAATCGCCACGGTGGACGCGCCCTCGGTTCCGGCCATGGAATGCATTGGCGGCACGGGCGATCTGGTGACAGGGCTTGCAACGGCGTTTTTGTGCGGCGGCGCGGCAATGAACGAGGCCTGCACGGCGGCGGCCCGCATGGCGCGCCTGCTGGCGCAAATCTGCGCGCCCAACCCCGGCACCCAGATTGGCGAGCTGATTGAAATGCTTCCAGAAGCCATGCGCGGTGCGCGCTCAGTGTGGCCGACCACTCTTTCTGCATCATCCGTCGAGTTGTAGAGGTCAACACGCTGTTCATGCAGCATCCTCTGAACCCTTTCTGCGCGGCTACGAACCGTCAGCTTGGCATTATTATGGCTGTTCACCCGCGACATCACACGGTTGACTGTTGCCTGGAAACTCCAGCTCTACCGACTTGAGAGAGGGTGAACAACCTATTGGAATATTACACCTTACGGTCGAAATTCTGGCTGCCCACAAGAGAGTACGCGCCTCATACGGCAGAGTGGGTGCGCGGGAACTCGTGGCAAGCGGCTGCGCCGTCAGCCTCTTAAAGGTCAAACGGCTACGCCGTGAACTGGACCTCGCCTGTAAGTGCAACCAACGGGTTATCCGCCCACGGAGTCAAACCAAGCGCTGCCAGTCTCTCCCAAGCTTCTAACCAGTGACTTCACGCCGGGCGAACACCACCCCGCGAGGGAGAGTGACATAGTCTGACAGCAGGGCTGGGTATATCTTGCCGGAATCAAAGATTTACACAGTCGGGAAATTGTCGGCTTCAGCCAGGCTGGGCGCATGGACACAGGCTTTCCATGGCATAGTTCGGGGAAGAGGCAAATGTGCCCACTGGGTTAATGATAATACGATTGCCGTTAAACAAATGCGTATCCAGCTAGTATCTTGAGTATTTCTTATGTGACATGCATGCTTTTTTCTTTGTTGACATATTGGAACGACTGGTCTAAGTTTTCATCAGTAAGTATCAAATCCAAATGATCGCCAACGATCTCAATTAGCAGCTTGATGCATCTGCCATAGTAGTTCAGATGCATTTACAGCAAAAATTAACTTTTTCAGATTTATACTCCACCACAAAACTGCAATATCTATCATATAATAGTAGAAAATGCATTTCAAATATATTGCTTATACAACATGTAATCGGTGGATTCCGTTGCTATGAATAGCGTAAACTATCAAAAAAACTTCTGGAGAATTTGATGAGTAATAAAAATGAGCACCCGTCAATAAAAAAATATCACGAAAGAAAAATATTGAACTCAGATCCCTCAACGGTACAAAAGTTGAGTGCTAAAGAACTAAAAAAATTATGCATTGAATGCGGTGCTGATGATGTAGGCATTGTAGAAATCGACCGCTCTGCGCTTGCAGCAGAAAAACAGGCAGTACTCGCCGTTTTCCCTTGGACAAAGTCATTTGTCTGCTTTGTAGCACGGATCAACCGGGAAAACCTGAGAAGTCCAGCACGGTCCATCGCAAGCCTTGAACTGCATCAAGTTGAAGACCGATTGAACTATACGGCTCGAAAAGTAGCGGCAATGCTTGAACGCAAGGGCATTCGTGCGGCCACTCCTGCTGTTGGGTTTCCAATGGAAGCGGACAAATGGAACAGCGGAAGAATGCATGTAATCTCGCACAAACTCATAGCTGCTGAAGCAGGACTTGGAAAAATGGGGCTTCACCGCAACATAATCCATCCTGTATTCGGGAGCTTTGTTTTACTTGATTCGGTGCTCATTGATGCTGAGGTAGATGAATACGATGCTCCTCTGGACTATAATCCGTGTCTTGACTGTAAGCTCTGCGCTGCCGCCTGCCCCACAGGTGCAATTAGTCCTGATGGCTTTTTTAATCCTGTAAATTGCCTGACCCATACCTATAGGGAATTACTTGGTGGATTTAGCGATTTCGTTGAAAATATTGCATCCAGTAAAAGTGCTAAGGACTTTCGCTCAAAAACAAGCGACGCAGAAACTGTATCCATGTGGCAAAGTTTGACTGGCGGCCCCTGCTACAAATCTGTCTATTGCATGGCTGTCTGCCCGGCTGGTGACGATGTAATTCCTCAGTTTATAGAGGATAAGAAAACCTTCATCGCAGAGGTAGTCAAACCACTCCAGCAGAAAGAAGAAACAGTGTATGTTCTGCCGGGTTCCGATGCGGAAAGTCACGTTTTGCACTCTTTTCCCAACAAAAAGATAAAGCATGTTGGTAACGGCATTCGGCCACAGACGATCGCTTCTTTCCTTTCCTCAATGTCATTCGCTTTTCAACGCAACCAATCTGAAGGGCTTGATGCTGCCTATCATTTTACATTTACCGGAAACGAAGAGCACGAAGCAACCATAATTATCAGAAACAAGACATTGACCATCGGGATGGGCCATGCAGGTACTCCGGATATTTGCATTAATGCCGATGCAAAAGCATGGTTGCGAGTGCTCCACAAGGATAGTTCAATGATTAAAGAGATCATCTTAAGAAGAATTCGCGTAAAAGGGCCAATTAATCTGCTTAAGGCATTTGGTAAATGTTTTGCATAAACAAGTCAGCCCCCTTAGCGCTTCACCTTGCTGAAAAACATAACAATCGGTTACTCTCAGCTGAGGGGGCTTCAAAACTCTAAAAAATTAATGATTGACAAATGGACCAATCGGTCTAAATATGGAATTATGAAACGAATTCACAGTAAAGAAGAAATCATCCAGATCGGGCTTGAGCTGATATTGAGCAATGGCTTTAACGCTACTGGCGTAGAGGCTATCTTGAAACAGGCAAAAATTCCCAAAGGGTCTTTCTACAACTTTTTTTCTAGTAAGGAAGAATTCTGTCTAAAAATAATCGATAAGTACCTTGAGGACGTCTCTGCTGTTTTCCATCCCATTTTTACAGACCCCTCGTATCCGCCACTAATGCGCATAAGAAAAAGCTTTGAAGCAAGAATTGCACTCTTTGAGAGCTATAACTGTGCTAAAGGGTGCTTACTGGGCAACTTGGGACAGGAAATGTCGGACCAGTATGAAAGTGTACGCATGCGGCTTTTACAAGGCATACTTGGGTGGGAAAAGCAATTGTCTGCACTATTGCATGAAGCCCAAGAAAATAAAGAACTGCCCGCAGAGATTGATGTGAACATACTTGCAGAAAATTTAATCGCATCATTCCAAGGTGCACTACTCTGGGCTAAAATTAAAAAATCTCTTATCCCGTTGAATAATTTTATTAGCCTGTATTTCAATACATTCTTGCGGATCAACTAGAAAAGAGAAGCTTTGTTCTTCCTTTTATTTTTGTCGCTTTATTACGTAGACTGGTCTATGTTGATAAAATTAATCATGGATACGAAAAAGTTAACGAGCTGATTTCTTCATGAGCCAACACACCAGGGGATACTGATGAATATACTTGACATCATGAGCACAAAAAAACTGCTCAAGAAAAACTATGTGCTCATTATTATTGGAGCCATAATTTTGATTATTGGTGGCGCGCTTGTGGGCAGCAATGAATCCAAACGTGACGATGCGCCTGCATACCGTCGCGTTCGTTCATATACGGTCATTACAGCCAGCACCAATACCGCTGAATATACGGGAGTGATTCGTGCGCGAACAGAAAGCAATCTCGGTTTCCGCGTGGCTGGAAAAATAACCGAGAAGCTGGTCAAGGATGGGGATCATGTAATCCGGGGTCAGGCGTTGATGCGACTTGATCCGACAGATATTGCACTAGGTCTGGCTGCTTCCAAAGAAGCTGTAACAGCAGCCAAAGCGCAAAACAGACAAGCTCTGGCGGACGAACGCCGCATGCGCAACCTTTTGTCCGAGAAGGCCGTATCCACCAAGGACTATGATCATGCCAGAGCGCTAGCTGATGCAACAACGGCCCAGCTTAGTGCAGCCATTGCCAACGCAAAGCAGATGGAAAACCAGGTCGATTACGCACTACTAAGAGCTGATGCGGACGGTATAATAATGGAAACCGTGGCTGATGTCGGTCAAGTGGTCAACACAGGGGCTGTGGTTGTTCGGCTTGCACATGATGGTGCTCGTGAGGCGGTCATCAACTTTCCTGAGGGTGATGCAAAAGCATCGCAGCATAGCGCAGTTGCCAGTCTTTATGCTGCTCAAGGTAAAATTTTTCCGGCGGAGTTGCGTGAACTCTCGGCGCAGGCCGACCCTATCACAAGAACTTACCAGGCTCGATATACACTCAAAGAAGAAGGTAAAGACGCTCCACTCGGTGCCACTGTAACGGTACGTCTAGAGAGAGATGAATCCAGTGGGGGTGCCCAGTTATGTGAAATCCCGATTGGAGCCCTGTTTGATGATGGTTCAGGCATCAGCGTATGGGTCATCAGTCCCGAAACCTCAACGCTATCCCGCCGACCAGTTGTAGTTGTGAAGCTTGGAAGCGAAACCGCATTGATAAGCAAGGGGCTTGAACTGGGAGAACAAATTCTCGCGCTGGGTGCGCACCTTGTCTCGGAAGGAGAACACGTCCAGCCCCAAACTAACACGGCAGAGAAAAAATATGACAGGCTTTAATCTTTCTGCCCTTGCTGTTCGTGAACGCGCGATAACGCTGTTCATGATCATTGCAGTAATGGCAGCTGGTGGGTGGGCTTTTATTCATCTTGGCAGGGCTGAAGATCCTGTTTTTACAGTAAAAATACTAACAGTATCGGCTGTATGGCCTGGCGCAACAGCTAAAGAGATGCAGAATCAAGTTGGAGATCGCCTGGAAAAAAGGCTTCAGGAACTTGAATATTACGATCGCGCGGAGACAATTGCCTATCCGGGTGTGCTGACAATGAAGCTTTACCTGAAGGATTCAACTCCGCCCAAATACGTGCCCGATGAATTTTACCAGGCCAGAAAGAAACTATCGGACGAAAAGGCCTTTTTGCCACACGGAGTGGTTGGCCCGATTGTAAATGATGAATACGCTGATGTGTATTTTGCCATGTATGCATTGTCAGCTAGAGGGCTCCCTCATCGGCAGCTTGTTCAGGAGGCGGAAGCGCTTCGCCAGAGGCTCTCACGCGTTGAAGGGATAGAAAAAGTATCACTGTTGGGTGAGCAGGACGCTAAGATTTTTGTCGAGATATCACACAAAAGGTTGGCTACTCTTGGTGTCAAAGCAAGTGACCTGTTTCAGGCCCTAGCAACACAAAACGACATGACTCCAGCGGGCTTTGTAGAAACAAATGGGCCAAGAGTCTACATGCGCCTTGACAGCAGCGTTAACGGTGTTGACGCAGTTAAAGCAATCCCTGTGTCCAGCGGTCAAAAATTGTTGAGAATCGGCGATGTCGCTGACGTGATACGTGGATACGAAGATCCTGCGACAAAACTAATACACCATCAGGGTGACTCTGCAATCATCCTCGCGCTTGTGATGAAAAAGGGATTCAATGGACTAAGCTTGGGCAAGTCTCTGAATGCTGAAGAAGCAGCAATACAAAAAGATTTGCCAGTTGGTCTTGAACTGGCAAAAGTTTCAGATCAATCGTTGGTTATTTCTGCGGCTATTAATGAATTCATGATCAAATTCGCAGTCGCTCTGGGCGTTGTTATTGTTGTAAGCCTTGCCACGCTGGGATTCCGTGTTGGAATAGTAGTGGCGGCAGCTGTTCCTCTCACACTTGCAGCCGTATTTGTGATCATGCTGCTTGCTGGAATGGATTTTGACAGAATAACTTTGGGCGCACTTATTTTGTCGCTGGGGCTCTTGGTCGATGATGCGATCATTGCCATCGAAATGATGGTTGTCAAAATGGAAGAGGGGTTAGATCGAGTACAGGCCGCAACTTTTGCCTGGACGTCTACAGCAAGCCCCATGCTCTTTGGAACAATCGTTACAATAGTTGGATTTTTGCCAGTAGGCTTCGCTAAATCAACGGCAGGCGAATATGCAGGAAACATATTTTGGGTTGTGGCGTTTTCTCTTATTACTTCCTGGTTTGTTGCTGTTATTTTTACGCCTTACCTTGGAGTAAAACTATTACCAAACTTTAAACCCATTGTCGGTGGGCATAAAACTATATACGCAACGTCCAATTATCAACGCTTTCGTCAGGTTGTACAGAAAGTTATTGACCACAAATGGGCTGTAGCAGGAATAACTATCACCCTTTTTGTCTTATCTGTAGTTGGAATGGGATCTGTTGAGAAACAGTTTTTCCCAAACTCAGATCGACCAGAACTCACGATTGAAATCAATCTTCCACTCGGCAGCTCTTTCGTAACGACAGAACGAACTACGCGCAATATTGAAAAAAGTATCATGGCTGAGCCGGAGGCAAAATCTGTCACCAGCTTTATTGGGCACGGCACTCCACGCTTCATATTGACCGTGAATTCAGAGCTTCCCAATCCCGCATACGCCCAGATCGTTGTTGTTACTGACGGACCTAAGGCCCGAGAATCACTTAAAGCCAAACTGCGCAAGCTATTTGCTTCTGGAGCATTTCCAGAAGCGCGTGTGCGCGTCAAACAGTTCACCTTTGGACCGCCGGTAACGTTTCCAGTTCTTTTTCGGGTGGTTGGCCCTGACGTCGCGGAGATTCAGCGTATTGCCCAAGAAATTAGGCTGATTATGTCTAAAAATCCCAACGTGATTGACGCTCATTTGGACTGGGGCATGCGTACACCTAGCCAGCATTTTGTGCTCGATCAGGAGCGGATACGGCTACTTGGCCTCACCCCACAACAAATTGGAATACAATTGCAGGCCATTTTGAATGGTGTGCCAACCACCCAGGTGAGGGAGGGCACACGTTCGGTTGATGTGGTAGTTCGCGCACCAGATATTGAGCGCAACAGCCTTAAGGATATTAAGAATATTACATTGACCACAAGTGATGGACATTCGATTCCCCTCTCCCAGATTGCCCGCTTTGAATCAAGGATGGAGGATGCCCTGCTGAAGCGTTATAACCGCGAGCTATATATTGCGGTTCAGGGTGATGTGATAGATGGGGTGCAACCTCCTGATGTGACGATGCAGATTCTCCCGGAGCTGACTGAACTAAAATCAACGCTTCCGGTCGAGTATCGCATTGAAACTGGTGGCTCCGTTGAAGAAAGCGCGAAAGCCAATACTGCGTTGGGGAAGCTGTTCCCTCTTATGGCGCTGCTCATGTTGGCATTTATCATGCTTCAGGTTCGCTCATTTTCCACAATGTTTATGGTGTTTGCCACAGCTCCTCTTGGCTTGGTCGGCGCTGTGCCGACGCTGCTGATTTTTCACCAGCCTTTCGGCTTCAACGCCATTTTAGGTTTAATCGGTTTGGCAGGGATTATCATGCGCAACACGCTCATTCTTGTCGATCAGATACACCACGACCTAACTGATGGATTAAGCGATTACGAAGCTATTGTTGAATCAACAGTACGACGCGCTCGACCGGTTGTTCTAACTGCAATAGCCGCAATGCTTGCATTCATTCCACTTACACTTTCCAGTTTTTGGGGAGCACTTGCTTTTGTGCTTATCGGCGGTGTTGGTGTTGGAACAGCCTTAACTCTACTTTTTTTGCCAGCTCTGTACGCAATATGGTTTAGGGTTAAGCGGCCACAAAAAAACGACAGCGCGTAGCATGGCACAAGACAATATCGTTAACTTGCAGAGGTATATGGACACTCAACATGCCTTGTTTCACTACACCTTTTATGCCTTGAGGTCAGTTTAATGAAAAAATTGCTTATTCTTGGTGCTGGCGCTGGCGGAACCATGATCGCCACAAAGATGAGAAAGCTGTTGAGTGAACGCGAATGGGAAATCACGATCATCGATCGTGACCCCGTCCATCACTATCAGCCCGGTTGGCTTCTGGTTCCGTTTGGGGTTGATACCCCCGAGGGTTGCGTCCGCCCCAAAAAGGATTTCATCACACGCGGTGTCAATTTCGTACTCGATACGATCACCGCTGTTGATCCTATACAGCGCAAGGTTGTGTGCAAAAACAGCACGCACACCTATGATTGGATTGTTGTTGCCTCTGGCGCACGCATCGCGCCCGACGAAGTGCCCGGCCTGCTGGACGACTGGGGCGGGAAAATTCACAATTTTTATACGCATGACGGTGCAGCAGCCCTGTATGGCAAGATGAAGCATTTCAAAAAGGGCAGACTAGTACTGCACATTTGCGAAACGCCCATCAAGTGCCCGGTCGCGCCTTTGGAATTTGTGTATATGGCCGACTGGTATCTGCAAAAAATGGGCGTGCGCGACAACGTTGAGATCGAGCTTGTCACGCCTCTCACTGGCGCGTTTACCAAGCCCGTGGCCAACAACATTCTTGGAACGCTTTGCGAACAGAAGGGCATCAAGGTTACCACAAACTGGAGTGTGGACAGCGTTGACGCGGATCGTGCTGTAATTACCTCGGTAACGGGTGATGATATCGCCTATGACCTCTTGGTGACAATTCCTCCCCAGTTGGGCCAGCAATTTCTTATTGATTCAGAGATTTCCGATGTCACGGGATTTATTGACACAGATAAGGAACTGCTAAAATCAAATAAATTTGAAAACATGTACATCATCGGGGACGCAACAAATGTCCCTGCATCCAAAGCCGGTTCTGTTGCCCACTTTGAATCCGACGTTATCGCCCAGAACCTGTTGTCCGACATTGAAGGTACCGACAACTACTACAAGTTTGACGGCCACACCAACTGCTTCATCGTTACGGGTTTTGAAAAGGCCTCGCTGATCGACTTCAGCTACGCTATCGAGCCACTGCCGGGCATGTTCCCGCTTCCTGGCGTGGGACCCTTTGAGCTGCTGGGCGAAAGCCACATCAACTACTGGGGCAAGCTCATGTTCAAATGGGTGTACTACAACCTTATGCTCAAGGGTCACGAGCTTCCGTTTGAGCCCAATATGTATCTTGCAGGCAAAGACACCTCTTTGCTGAGAAGCAAGTAGGCCGGAGGCAGCATATGATACCTGAAGATAAAATTCTTGAGCGGCTTGGGGCTATTGAAGATAGGCTCAGCGATCTTCAAGCGAGCAAGGAAAACAGCCGAATGCTGCTGGAGCAGCTGACGCCTATCGGCAACCACGCTTTCCGCCTTATGCTTGACGAGATGGAAACCCTCAATGGCAGGGTTACGCTCGACGATATACTGGATCTGTGCAGAAAGGGCGTGCTGACTGTTCCCAAGCTCACCTGGCTTCTGGACCAGCTGGAGAACGCCACAGACCTGTGGCATATCCTGCACCCCGCCATGGGGCCCACCTTCCCGCACATCGTTGAAATGATGGGAGAGTGGGAACGTAACGGCGTGTTTGCAAAAATGTCTGCGGTCAAAGGCGCTGGCGGTAACCTGTTGAACGCCATGAGCCCTGAAGACATTGCAAAAATGGGCGAAGGCCTTGTCTTTTTGACCACGCTGCTGCAGCGTCTTGCCGATCCTGGCCTGCAGGCCAAGATTGTAACGCTGGTTGACGTGCTGAGCGGAATCGACATGGCGAAAGTTAAGCCTACTGGTCTGCTGGGCATGGTTGGGGCACTGTGCAGTACTGAAGGCAAGCAGACCATGGGCCTCATCGCGGAGATGCTAAAAACAGTTGGAAAATTCACCACGAACGCAAAAATCAGTTAGCCATCCTAGTGCTTGAAGCGGCTACAAAATAGAGAGGACTGGGCGTTGCACCAAACCATCAGAAATAATTTCAAAACATCATTTCTGATAGTGATCTCATATGGACACTCAGCATGAGTAGAGTATCAGCACAATGTTCACCCTCCCATCTTTGAAGATGAACCTGCCGCGTTCCCGCCTTTCTATGTCCAACGGCATCAATCTTGCCCAGATTTTTGGTGTCCAGGTGCATATTTGCCCTGGATTCTTCAATCGATAGCGAGAAATTGGTTCCCTGTGCTCCAGCGATGATAACCGTGAACAAGCACGTTGCTGCAAAATGCGAAAAACTCTGCTTCGGCAAATACCCAAGCCTAGGGCTATTTCATCCCCGGTTTTTCTCTCTTACCTCAGCGTGTATATCTGACAAAAATAAAGCTTAACAGGCTGTTCACCCGCTCCCTCTCTCGGTTTGCTGTTGTCTGATAACTCCAGCTTTACCGATTAGGGGGCAGGTGAACAGCCTGTTGGAACATTACAGCAAGTCCATGCGCGGAGCGCGGACATGCCCGGCGTAATCAGACTCGTGCAGACAAGTGCAGCCCCCCTACCCGCCGGATCAGCAGACCCAGCAAGCCCGTTTACAAAGAAGAGGCCCTCCGTAAGCACGGAAGGCCTCTTCTTTAATAAAACACTCTGCAATAACGATAGGCGTTCAGCGCGCTACCCGTGATGCACGGCCTTTTGCCGCCGGGCGCGTAACCGCAAGGCAACGCGCCACAGCCAGCCGGCTGCCAGCCCCACGGCAATGCCAAGAAAATCAAGCAATGTTTGCGCGGCCATATGCGGGCGGTCAAAACCCCAGGCAGCGGCTTTATTCCAGGAGGGATGATAAAGCGCCCAGGCAATGAACGCCATCAAAGCCAGCACACCCAATGCACCGAACAGCCAGTAACCGGGGATGGGTTCTTCCCAGAAAAAGGACGAGCGGTAAAAACGCCGCCGGGCCATGCACACAGTCAGCAGCACAATACTGACCATGGATGCGGTGATCCACGAAAAACCGTTGAGCAAGGCTCCCGCAATTCCCAGACACAGACACAGCACCGCCAGCTGGAATCCGCGCGACTGCCGCCGCTCAAGCCCGTATGAAACAAAGAGCAGCATTGCGCCCGAAATAGCCGTAAGAAAATGCCCCACAGCCAGCGCCTCATAAGGAATCATGCTGCGCAGAGCGTGCAGCATGTGCTTACCTGGCGGCAGCATGGCGCAGACAAGCAGAATCACGCCCGCTGCAAAAACCATATAGGCAGAAATGGAGTGCGAGAGTACAGAAAGCCAGCGGCCAGTTTCGCGCAGCATGTCGCTTCGTTGGCGCACCTCGTAAACGGCCAGCAGCAATGCGGCTGCCAGCAACGGAATGATAAAGTAAATGATGCGGAACAGCAGCACCGCCGCAAATACGGCCTGCGCCTGTGTTGTATGGGTAAGGTGCAGAATGACAAGCTCAAAAACGCCAACCCCGCCGGGGATGTGCGTAAGCACCACAGCCACCTGGGCCATGAGGTAGCTTGGCAGAAAATCAAGAAACGATATGCCCATGTTGCCGGGCAGCAACACGTACATGCAGCCCGCTGCGGCGATAATGTCCACCCCGGCCACAAGGGCCTGAGCAAAGGCGATATGTGGCGGCGGAAAGACAAATTCCTTGCCAAACAGGTGTACGGGCTTGCGCACGGTACAGCACAAGATCAGGTAGGAGCAGGCAATAAGCAGCAGCACCACGCCCAGAATGCGCACGTCTGTCATGGGCATTTTTGCCAGCAGATCATCAGGAATGACAGGCGGGCTTATGATAAAAATCAACCCGCACAGCCCCAGTGCGCCAACCCAGAATGTAACCGCCAGCATCAGCACCAGACGCACAATCTCTGCCAGCGAAAAACCCCAGGCCGAATAAAAACGGTAACGCACGCTGGTACCGCCCAGCAGCGCGCCAAAGTTGTAGCTCACAGCCTGCCCCACAAATGAAACAAGCCCCACGCGGGGCAAAGGCAGGGTTTTGTGAATGGCCTTGAGCGCCAGCCAGTCGTAGCCCACAAGAATGATGTAATTGACCACCATCAGCAGCAACGAGCAGAGAATCCGCCCGTGCGATATCTGGCTTATACTTTCGCGAATCTGGGCTATGCTGTAACTTTTAAGCTTATGGTACAAAAGGTACACAGCCAGAAAAAACACCGCCGTGACAAGCACCGACCCAAGATAACGCAAATATTTTTTCATAGTCTGCCGTTGTTCATACAGTTGTTATATGCCGCTCAAACCAAGCGTTTTACGCAGCTCTGCCGTGCTGGCGCAAGCGCATGCCGCGTTGGGCGCAACTCCAACATATACGCTGGCTCACTGCCGCGCAAGCCTGAACCTCATGTCGATTACATGACATTATGTCTTCCCCAGCCCGCGCGCTTCGGGGCTTGACCGTTTTGCGCCCAGTAGGTAGGGTGAACTTGCTGTTACGGATAATTACCCGGTTAACACAGCCGGGTTTAGCGCACAGTCACTGCGGCCCGTGCAGCCTTTTTTCGGAAAATACCCCCCATTGCTTGCTCCGCTGCCTGGGCAGCGGCGCTTTTTTTTCGTTTGTGAGGTCAGATTATGGCAACCATGACAAGCATCCCCATTTCCGTGCAAGGCTACAAAAAGCTGGAAGACGAACTGGCCCGCCTGAAGAGCGAACGGCCCGCCATCATCCAGGCCATCAAAGAAGCCCGTGAAGAAGGCGACCTGCGAGAAAACGCCGGGTACGACGCCGCGCGGGAACGTCAGGGCATGGCTGAAGCCCGCATCAAATACATTGAATCCCGCATGGCGCTCTATCAGGTCGTTGATCTTGATTCCCTGAAGGGCGACAAGGTCATCTTTGGTTCCACGGTTGAGGTTGAGGATGTGGACAGCGGCGAAGCACGCTCCTTCACCATTCTCGGCCCCGATGAGGCCGACCCCGCCAAGGGTTCCATCTCGTTCCTTTCCCCTGTGGGTCAGGCCCTGCTGGGCCGCGAAGTAGGCGATGAAGTGACCGTGGATATTCCGCGTGGCCGCGTTACCTATGAAGTGATCAACATCAGCTTTAAAGGCAGCAACGTGTTGAACTAGGGCCGAGGCTGCTGCCCTGGTCTCCACCAGCCGACGCCGCGCCTTTCTGGCTTCGCGGCAACGGTTTTATCCCAGACGTATTTTCCGCAGCGCGTCAACGCGCAAACATACCGCAGTGTGACTATATGGCGCGCTCCGGCCTCTCTGCACAACCGCAGGGCGGCGGGGCGCGCCTGACAAAAACTTTCCGGGCGGGCCGTTGCGCCGTGATGGCGCACTGGCATATGCCACACGGCTGCCAGCCCTGACCCGCGCGGGCGTATTTATACCTTTGCGCCTCTTGGCAGACCCCGCCCGCTTTTGCTACTCTTGCGCGTTCCAACGTTCCGGCGCTGGTCAAAAAGCCGCGCCCACATAACCCAAGGCTTACCATGACTCTAACGCTGCCGCGTCTGCTCTACCTCTTAGCCGCGCTCGCGCTGTATATGCTGCTCTGGCACAATCCGGTGACCATATTCATGGCGGCCTGTCTGTCATGCCTTTCGTTGCCGCTTTACCGGACACTACAAATGAAGGGCCGGATGTGGCGCAAACGCCTTGAAAAAACCCGGAGCGGCCCCCGCTGGCGCAAATTCCGGCTTAGTCTTTCAAGCAGCCTGCCCCTCTATGCTTACATAACCACTCTCCTCTCTTCCATACTAATTCCCATTGCCATGCTCGCCCTGCTGGTGACGCCCCAGGCGGCGGCTGGTTTTGCGCGCCTGCGCGAGCTGCAAGCCAACAATTTTCAGTTGCCGCCCGAGTGGGTGGCCAATATTCAGCAATGGCGGCTAAGCCTTGCAGAATATCCGCGCGCAGAAAAGATGGTCAGCGACTTTCTGCAAAAACTGGATGCGTTTTTTGGCGATGCCATGAGCCTGCTTTTGAGCCGAAGCATGGACTTTCTCGGCGGCACCATGACAGTGCTGTGGACAAGCTTTTTGTTCTTTACGCTCACGGTGATCTTTACCACCTATGCCCGCCACATCCGAAAAATTTCCGGCAGGATATTCCACATACCCCAAGCAATGCTCTGCCGCTTTACGGCTGCCATCCACCGGGCATTGCGAGGTATTCTGCTGGGCATTGTGCTGGTGGCTGCGGCGCAGGGCATTTTGTGCGGCATTGCCTTTGCTTTTGCAGGGGTACGCCAGCCAGCATTCTGGGGCCTGCTTGCCACGCTCGTGGCTCCCATTCCCGCCATTGGCACGGCCATAGTGTGGGTGCCGCTTTGCCTTTCGCTCTGGTTCACGGGCAACAGCATGGCCGCTGTGGGCCTGGCCCTTTGGGGCGTTGTGGTGGTGGCTGGCGTGGACAACATTCTGCGTCCGCTCTTTTTGCAGCAGGGCATCAAGGCCCCGTTCTTTGTATTGATCATCGCCATTCTTTGCGGTCTGGCGAGCTTTGGGCCGGTAGGCCTAATTGTGGGTCCTGTGCTGCTGGCTTTTGCCATTCAGGCAGTGGAAGAAGGCAACCGCACCTATAGGCACAATGGATAAGATAGACACCATACATTCCGGTTTTGGCAGGCTTGCCCCCGGGGATCAGCCCGGCAGGGCACAGCCCGGCAAACTTCCGCAAGACGCCACCCCTCGCAGTGCGGGGTTTGCGCCGTCAGCTCTGAGCTGCTTGCGGCGCATGGCGGTATTCAGCATCCTTTTTTGCGCCGTATGCGTCACGCTGCTTTCAGGTGCAACAGAATCTCGTGCAGCCAGAGGCGTGCGCGCGGCTATTCTGGTCAACATGGATACTGGCAAAGTGCTTTTTGAAAAAAACGCAGACATGTCCATCCCGCCTGCATCGCTCACCAAGGTGATGTCCATGTTCCTGACCATGGATGCCGTCAGCGCCAACCGGTTGAGCCTTGACGAAAAAATCCGCATCACGCCTGCCGCGTCCACCGTGGGCGGCTCGTCCATGCACCTCCGCAACGGGGAGCGCGTGGCGGTCAGGCAACTGCTCACCGGCGCTGCCGTTGCATCCGGCAATGACGCCATTACGGCGCTTGCCCTGCGTGTGGCTGGCAACGAGCGACAGTTCGTGCGCGCCATGAATCAAAAAGCCAAAGGGCTGGGCTTGAACCGCACGGAATTCAAGAATCCCACAGGTCTGCCCGCCGCAGGGCAGCGCTCCACCCCCCGCGATATTGCCAGCCTGACCCGCGCCTACCTTCGCGCCCACCCCGGCGCGCAAAAATTTCACAGCACCCGCGTTTTTACTCACAGGAACAGACAAATGGCCAATACAAACGCGCTGCTCGGCTCTGTGCGCGGCGTCAATGGCCTTAAAACAGGCTGGACTGTGGCTTCGGGCTACAATCTTATTGTTACAGCCCAGCGCGGCAATACCCGCATCCTGGCTGTGGTTATGGGCGGCACAAGCCGCAATGCCAGGGATGCCATGGCAACACGGCTGATCGAAGCAGGCTTTGACGGCGGCGGCGACCCAAAGAAAATCCGGCGCGCCATGGGCTACAGACGCTAAAAAAAATCTCAAAGATTCAAGATAGTTTTGTAGTAAAGAGGTTGTGAGAAACTGGCCGGATATCTGGCCGATTTCCACGACCTTTTTATTTTTGGTACGCCAGTGCGCCACGCATTGCTGCTTAGTATCGAACAAGGGATATATAAAATGATGCAGACATGAATGCGGCCACGCAGGGGCCACAGACGTACATGCCCCAAACAGAAAGCCCGCCTGACGCAGTCAGCAGCCAAAAAGACCTTAGCGCGTAAGGCGGATTCTCTGCGCGGGGAGCGCACATAGACACGTGCATGACCCAAGCAGAAAAACCGCCTGACGCAGTCAGCGGTCAAAAAGACCCTAGCGCCCCAGAGCTTGCTCCAGATCGGCGATAATATCATCCACATGCTCAACGCCCACAGAGAGGCGCACCATGCCGGGGGTAATACCGGCTTCGCGCAGCTGATCATCGGTCAGCTGGCGGTGGGTGGAGCTGGCGGGATGGAGAACGCAGGTGCGGATGTCGGCCACGTGAACCTGGAGGGATATCATTTTAAGGCTGTCGATAAAACGCGCGCCGGCTTCCCGTCCGCCTTTGAGGGATAGGGAGATGACGCCGCTGCACCCATTGGGCATGTACTTGTCGGCCAGGGCTTTTTGCGGGTGGCCGGGCAGGCGCGGATAATTGACGGATTCCACGGCGGGATGCTTTTCCAGATAGGCGGCGACGGCTTCGGCGTTGCGGCAGTGGCGTTCCATGCGCAGGGGCAGGGTTTCGAGGCCCTGATTGATGTAGAACGCGCCCTGAGGGCTCTGGCAGCAGCCCATATCGCGCATGAGCTGCACGCGCGCCTTGACGATGTAAGCGGCCTTGCCAAAGGCCTGGGAATACACGAGGCCGTGGTAGGAAGGATCAGGTTCGGTAAATTCGGGAAACTTGCCGGAGGCCCAGTCAAAGTTGCCGCTGTCCACGATGACGCCGCCCACCTGAAGGGCGTGGCCGTCCATATATTTGGTGGTGGAATGAACTACGATGTCGGCCCCGAATTCAAAGGGGCGGCAAAGCACGGGCGTGGCAAAGGTATTGTCGATGATCAGGGGCAGCCTGTGCCTGTGGGCCAGCTTGGCAAAGCGCTCAATATCCAGCACATCCATGGAGGGGTTGGAGAGCGTTTCGCCGAACACGGCGCGCGTGTTGGGCCGGAAGGCCTCTTCCAGCTCGGCCTCGGAGGCGGTTTGATCCACAAAGGTGACTTCAATGCCCAGCTTTTTGAGGGTAACGGCAAAAAGGTTGAACGTGCCGCCGTAAATGCTGGCGGCGCTTACCACATGGTCGCCGCTCTGGGCCACATTGAGCAGGGACAGCATGCTTGCCGCCTGACCGGACGAGGTGCACAGCGCGCCAACGCCGCCTTCAAGAGCGGCAATTTTCTGCTCCACGGCGTCAACCGTGGGGTTGCCAAGGCGGGAGTAAAAAAAGCCCGCTTCGGCAAGATCAAAAAGCTTCGCCACTTCGGCGGTGGTGGCGTACTTAAAGGTCGTGCTCTGCACTATGGGCAGAACGCGGGGTTCGCCATTGCCCGGTTCATAGCCCGCGTGCAGACAAAGAGATTCCGTTTTCATGCCGTCCTCTGCTGTGCTTGTGTTGGAATTTGTCGCATGTTCCCGGCTGCAATGCCGTGCGATTCAGGCACCGTAGCGCAAGCAAAGGGGCGAGGCAACCACCAAGCCTGCCTGAGAAATTTCCTGTACGGCTGATGAAGAGAAAGCAAAAAAAGTTCCTTCCTATTGACCGTTTGCATGTAGAAGTATAAGATTCTAAGAAGCAGGTGGTCGCCCTGTGGCGTGAGGCATTCTGGGGATAGCCATGACAATACGCTCTGTGACGCACTGCCCGAGTTTCTGATTTTTGTTTGCTGACAGCGCCGCAAAAAGAGCGGCCTTTCGTACGTTGTAGCGCCGCTGTCTTGATGCGGAGTTGGCGCAATTTTGTTGCGCCGCAAGCGGGCCCTGTGGCGGGGCCGAGCAAAGCCTTTCACTCACTTTTGCCAGGAGGCTATTATGCGTATTGCCGTGGGTCTGGGCAAAAAAGGCGGAGAAGAGCGTTTAGAGCGCCAGGGCATAAGCCGCCGTGACTTCATGAAATTCTGCACGGCGGTGGCGGTGACGATGGGCTTTGGCCCCTCGTTCGCCTCCGAGGTGGCCGCTGCGCTGACCGGACGTCGTCCTTCAGTGGTGTATTTGCACGCCGCTGAATGCACGGGCTGTTCCGAAGCGCTGCTGCGCACTTACAAACCCTTTATTGATGCCGTCATTCTTGACACCATCTCTCTTGACTACCACGAAACCATCATGGCCGCCGCTGGCGAAGCCGCCGAACAGGCCCTGCATGCCGCCGTGGAAAATCCCAATGGCTTTGTCTGTATGGTCGAAGGCGCCATTCCTACGGGCATGGACAACAAGTATGGCTACATTGGCGGCCATACCATGTACGACATCTGCAAAGAAATTCTGCCCAAGGCCAAGGCCGTGGTCAACATCGGCACCTGTGCCTGCTACGGCGGCGTTCAGGCTGCCAAGCCGAACCCCACCGGCGCCAAGGGCGTGAACGAATGCTTTGCCAGCCTGGGCGTCAAGGGCATCAATATTCCCGGCTGCCCCCCCAACCCCCTCAATATGGTCGGCGCACTTGTGGCCTTCTTGCAGGGCCAGAAGATTGAACTGGACGAACTGGGCCGCCCGCTCATGTTCTTTGGTCAGAGCGTGCATGACCTTTGCGAACGCCGCAAGCACTTCGACGCCGGCGAGTTTGCGCCTTCCTTCAATTCGGAAGAAGCGCGCAAGGGCTGGTGCCTTTACGAAGTGGGCTGCAAAGGCCCGCAGACGTACAACAACTGTCCCAAGGTTCTCTTCAATGAGACCAACTGGCCGGTGGCTGCCGGGCATCCCTGCATTGGTTGCAGCGAACCCGGTTTCTGGGACGAAATGTCGCCGTTCTACCAGAACTAGGGGGAATCATGAGCCAGATCAAACAAACGCCCCAGAGCAGCTACACCGGGCCCATTGTGGTGGACCCGCTGACCCGCATCGAAGGGCATCTGCGTATTGAAGTTGAAGTTGAAGGCGGCAAAATCAAGGACGCCCGCAGCTGCGGCACACTTTACCGTGGCCTTGAAGTCATCCTGAAGGGCCGCGATCCGCGTGATGCCCAACACTTCACCCAGCGCACATGCGGCGTCTGCACCTACACGCACGCCCTTGCTTCCACCCGCGCGCTTGAAGACGCTATCAACAAGCCCATTCCGGCCAACGCCACCTATATCCGCAACCTCGTCATGGCCATGCAGTTCATGCATGACCACGTGGTGCACTTCTATCACCTGCACGCCCTCGACTTTGTGGACGTGGCCAATGCCCTGCAGGCCGACCCGGCCAAGGCAGCCAAGCTGGCCCAGTCCATTTCGCCGCGTCCGGCCAAGGCAGAAGACTTTGCCGCCGTGCAGGCCAAACTGAAGACCTTTATCGAAAGCGGCCAGCTTGGCCCCTTCACCAACGCCTACTTCCTGGGCGGCCACCCGAGCTACTACCTGGAGCCGGAAGCCAACCTGGTCGCCACCGCCCACTATCTGGAAGCCCTGCGCGCCCAGGTGGAAATTGCCAAGGGCATGGCCGTGTTCGGCGCCAAAAACCCGCACACCCAGTTCACCGTGGCTGGCGGCGTGACCTGCTACGAAGCCTTGTCGCCCCAGCGCATCAAGGAATTCCGCGAATTGTACAAGAAGGCCCGCACCTTCATTGAACAGGTCTACATTCCCGACCTGCTCATGGTTGCTGGTCAGTACAAGGACTGGGCGGCCATTGGCGGCACCGACAACTTCATGGCGTTTGGCGAATTCCCCGCTGCTGGCGGCGAACGCGACCTCAACAGCCGCTGGTACAAGCCCGGCGTCATCTATGACCGCAAGATCGGCTCGGTGCAGCCCTTTGATCCTTCCAAGATCGAAGAACACGTGCGCCACAGCTGGTACGAAGGCGACAAGGCCCGCACCCCCTACGAAGGCGAAACCAAACCCTTCTTCACCAAGATGGGCGATACTGACCGTTATTCCTGGCTCAAGGCTCCCCGCTACGCGGGTCAGTCCATGGAAACCGGCCCCCTCGCTCAGGTGCTGGTGGCCTACGGTCAGAACCACAAGACCATCAAGCCTGCGGTTGACGGCGTGCTGAAGGCCCTGAACGTTGGCCCCGAAGCCCTGTTCTCCACCTTGGGCCGTACTGCTGCCCGTGGTATCCAGACTCTGGTTATCGCCCAGCAGACCGAAAACTGGCTCAACGAGTACGAAAACAACATTGCCAAGGACAAGCAGATCGTCGAAGACTACGCTGTTCCTGCCAATGCCAAGGGCGTGGGCTTCCTGGATGCCCCCCGTGGCGGTCTTTCGCACTGGATCCGCATTGAAGAAGGCAAGATCGGCAACTTCCAGCTCGTGGTGCCCACCACCTGGAACCTCGGACCCCGGGACGCCAAGGGCGTTATGGGTGCTGCCGAGCATGCGCTTGTCGGCACCCCTGTGGCCGATCCCAAGCGCCCGGTTGAAATCCTGCGCACCATCCACTCCTTCGACCCCTGCATCGCCTGCGCCGTGCATGTTATCGATGGAGAAACCAACGAAGTGCACAAGTTCAAGGTGCTGTAGCAGCGCGCTGAACACGCAGTAAATTGGCATTGAAAAGGGCGGGGCTTCCCCGCCCTTTTTTATTATGAGGCAGAGCGCAGCAGCACAATCTTCGAGCAGCCTGCAATACAGTTGCGTGAACAGCGTAGACCAGAGAAGAATATTTTGGCATATTGAACAGATATGCGGCATTGCATCCACCTGGGATGCCTTGCGCAAACTGGCAGCAACCCCCACATGAGAGCGCCAACGTGGAACAAAAAAGAATAATGATTATGGGCGTCGGCAACATATTGCTGACAGACGAAGGCTTCGGCGTACGCGCCGTGGAATATTTGCAGGCCAAATACACATGGCCGGAAAATGTTCGCCTTGAAGACGGCGGCACACAAGGCCTTTTGCTTATGTCCACGCTGATGGATTGCGATACGCTGGTGGTTCTTGACGTGGTGCTTGGGCCGGAAAAACCCGGCACCATCTATATGCTGGAAGGCGAAGACCTGCGCAAAAGCCTGAGCTTCCGCGATTCCATGCACCAGACAGATCTTCTGGATACGCTGATCACGTGCAGCATGGCCGGGCATGATGTGCAGGCCGTTGTTTTTGGCCTGCAGCCTTTTGACTACCACACAATGCAGGTGGGGCTGACCCCGGAAGCCGAAAAACTGCTGCCGGAATTTTGCACCAAGGTTGTTGCTGCCCTTGCAGAGCGCGGCATCGCCACCGCACAGCCTGTCGCCTGAAAAAAATCGCTACAAAGGCGTTCTGCGCGTATTTGAGGCTGAGCCGCCACGCAGGCGCGAGAACGTATCGCGTCCGCGAGAGCTTGACGCTCTGATTGTCTGCATCACAGCAGGCTGCAAAACAGCGCTTTGTGTCACATAAATAAAACAAGCCGGGCGCGTTTTCGGAAATTTCCGACTCGCGCCCGGCTTTGTCGCACAAGCAGCTTTTGATTGCTGTCCGTCAGGATTCATCAGGACTCGTCTGGGAGCGAGAGTTCGCTGAACAGGGCAAAGCCCTCGGCGCGCAGCATCTCTGCCCACACGCCATCCCCCGCACAAAACGTGTGGCTGAAGCTGCCATCATAAATGCGGTCAAATCCGCAGGACGGAGAGCGGCTCTTTATAATTGCGGCGGTGCAGGCATTCTTGCGGGCAAGGTCCACAGCAAGGGCTGCGCCACGCTCAAAAGCATCCGTCACGTCTTGCCCGTCACGGTTCACAACGCGGTTGCCCAGCCGTTCGCAGGGGCTGCGCGGCGTTTCAAGCCCGCCCAGAACCTCCGGGCAGACAGACACTGCCCTGCCTTCTTCCACCAGCCGCACCACGAGCTCACAGGTATTGTCGCCGCCGTCATAGCGGCAGCGCTCGCCAGCCAGACAGGCGCTGACTATGTAGCGCGGAGTCATTACTTGCTTTCACCTTCGGGCAGCAGGGCCGCTTCCCACATTTCCTGATAATACATGCAGGTGCCGGGATTCCAGGCCGTGGCCGTGGCGTGGTCATAACTTTCGGTTATGGGCCAGTCAGTGTGGGGCTTCAAGGCTTCCTCAAAGGAAGATGCCTCCACAACAGCCTCAAATTCCAGATTCAGCGTATAATTGGGGCCTTTCATAAAGCGCAGATGATAATGCGGCATAGCCTTATCCTTCGCACAGTTTCGCCAGCAGATGCCGGACAAACGGTTATCACGTCTTGGGCAACGGCCGCGTTACAAACGGGTGTTCATGGCCTGCAACGGGGATACCGCGCCGAGGCGCATACTGACCGCGCACCTCAATGGCGGCAACAGATCAAGTACAAGCAGACCTTACAGGTGCCAAACAACGTCATTGCCCGCAGCACACAAGAGCGCCGGGGAGGAAACCCTCCCCGGCGTTCATATCAATGGGCGTCAGGCACGTCTAGTGCGTGGTCATGACGAACTTGCTGATGACAAAGAGCACAACCAGCAGAGCCACGCCGATGCCCCAGCTCCAGTGAACGAGCTTGAGTTCAACGGGATCCAGCGGTTCGTATTCCATCTTCTCGATTTCTTCGTGAAGCTTAACTTCGCTTTTCGTTTCCATAACTTACTCCGTATATTGGACTAGCCAGCCATCACAGGCGGGGTCATGCCGTGGAAGAAGGCATAAGAAATGAACAGGCCCACCCAGATGATGAAGCCGAACAGGCACACGATGTACACAACTGCCAGACGGCCAATGCCTTCTTCCTTCAGCTTGCGGAAGTTGGACACCAGACCAATGCTGAAGAAGGTCAGCAGGAAGAACATGACGCGGAAGCCGTTGAGGGCGCCGGCCATGGACTTGCCGAGCTTGTGCAGTTCAGGCGAAGACAGGCAGAAGAACAGCAGGATCAGGAAGGTGCCAAGGTACCCCAGCACGAAGCGGGGGAAACGATCCATAACGTCGCTCCAGGTCATGGTGCGTTCGCCACGGGTTTTGTCGAACTTGGCAGTCCAGATGTAGGCGAGGACCAGGGCCCATACGCCGATGAACATATCGATGAAGATTTTGACGGTGGTGGTCACCATCACGACCCAGCCTGGCTCCCACTTGGTGCCGAGGCCAGCCATCTTGGAAAGAATCAGGGATTCAGTGATGGCGCCGCTGGCGATAGCGCCGCCGTCAGACTTAACGGCAAGGCCCATCCAGCCACCGGCCACCATGGGTTCGGTGTACAGGAAGTGCTGCGCGATAAAGGGCAGGATCAGCATTTCGATGCAGGTGAACACCACGACCAGCGAGGACACCATGATCGGCACCACAGGCCGGGCGCGGATGGCGCCGCCGGTGGCGATGGCCGCAGAGACGCCGCAGATGGAAATGCCCGAAGCAAGGGGAGCGGCCCATTCCTTATTGAACTTGAAGTACTTGCGAGCCACGTAGTAAACAACGGACCAGTACAGCAAGTAAGCTTCAACAATGGCGCACAGGCCTCGGAAAATAACGTGACCGGCAAAGCCAGCGGCGTCGGCGGCCTTCACGCCAAGCTCAGCACCAAGAATAACGATGGCGATTTTGACGAAAAGTTCGGGACGGCAGGCTTCGCGCAGGGATTCAGCAAAACCAGGCGTAAGGTTGCCCAGCAGAATGCCCATGACCAAGGCCACAATAAGGCCAGCCTCGGTGCTCAGACCAAGCGACCATGTGATGCCCTGCTTGGCGATTTCCGTGGGGTTGGCTGCAATGTAGGCGTTGGCGCCAACAGTGTAGCAGGCGATGGCAATGAAGAAAATGCAGGTAAAACCGTAAAGGAACTTGCCGATGTTGCCTTTCATGAGCTTGATGCCCACAGACATGACGGCGGCAATGAACACATAGCTGGCGATCAGAGCCCCCACGCCAGGCAATGCACCCTTAGAGGCCGAAGCCCAGCAATCCAGCGGGCTTTTGACCCACATGCCCATTTTGAGGCCCCAGCCCAGCAGATCCAGGCCAGCGAACTTGCCCAGCGCCAGCAAGAAGATGAAGCAGCCGATAAGCAGGGCTACTTTGTCTTCATTATAGGCTTTTGTTGATGCCATACCCAAACTCCTCCGTACAGGTTAAGCTAAACAAACAAACTCCAGCCGCACCTACGCCGCACAGACCACCTTGTTCCATAAAGAACAGAGCAGTCTTCATGAGGCGTCTTGCCGCGGAAACAGCTGGAAACCGATACTTGCAGCACCAATTTTGCGGTCTGCCGACCATTGGCGCATGTGGAAAAACATACCTTTATGCAAGATATTGTCAAGCTTAAGTCCAAAGTTTAACAATCAGTCATCAAGTACCAGAGCTGTTTCACCAGCGGGTAAAGCTAAAAAAGCGCACCACCTCCTCGCCCCTCTATTCACATGCCTACCCCCAAAACATCATTGAAGGTGGGCGGCAGAGCGTAAAAATGCAGGCTCTAACATTTTTTTCAAATTTTCTGTTGACACTACCCGGCAGTTTCACATATACACGTTTCTCGCGTTGGGCTGTCGTTCAATTGGCAGGACGACGGATTCTGACTCCGTTAATCAAGGTTCGAGTCCTTGCAGCCCAGCCAACAACACCGCGTCCCCATCGTCTAGCCGGCCCAGGACAACGGCCTTTCACGCCGTCGACAGGGGTTCAAATCCCCTTGGGGACGCCACTCGAGAATAAAGGGTTACATTGAAAAATGTAACCCTTTTTTCGTGCGCTTTCTACAGCCCCACGGGACGCATCCCCCGCAGCATTCATTTTTCTTTTACTCCGGCACCTTCTCGCGTAAAGGGCAAGCTGGCCTGCATGGTATGCCCATTTTATTAGGGTAAGCCAGACCTTCTGGGGCAGTTTCCCCCTTGCCCAGATGGGCAAGCCGCCACTATACTTGCCATTGCCCGGCCCTGACGCCGCAAGGCAAGCCCAAAGGAAACCGCCCATGCCCGCATCCCTGCTGCTCAATCCCTTTCGCACCGCGCCCGCTCAGGGCGTGGACGTTACCGCTTTTTCACCCGCCGTGGCCCGGCATGTCCGCGCGTATCACGCCTCTTTCAGCCAGTACCACCCCACTCCATTGGTGAGCCTGCCGGGGCTGGCGGCAAGCCTTGGCCTAAAAAACGTCTGCGTAAAGGATGAGTCACACCGCTTTGGCCTCAACGCCTTCAAGGTGCTCGGCGGCTCCTACGCAGTGGCCCGCTGCCTTGCCGAGCACATGCGCCTGCCAGCCGAAGGCCTTGTGCGGGGCATGCTTGAGGCCCCCGCCGCCAGAGCAGCCGCAGGGCAGATCACCTTTATCAGCACAACGGACGGCAACCACGGCAGGGGGCTGGCATGGACAGCCCGCGAGCTGGGCTATCCCTGCATCATCTACATGCCCAAAGGGTCGGACAAAACCCGCCAGAACAACATTCTGGCGCTCGGCGCGCAGTGCAACATCACGGATCTCAATTATGACGACACCGTGCGTATGAGCTGGAATCTGGCGCAGGAAAAAGGCTATGTAATGGTGCAGGACACCGCGTGGGAGGGCTACGAACAGATTCCCGCATGGATCATGCAGGGGTACTTGACCCTTGCCGCAGAAATTCTGGAGCAGATGGACGCAGCCGCCATTCGCCCGACGCACTGTTTTCTTCAGGCGGGCGTAGGATCATTTGCCGCTGCTGTGGCGGGTTTTCTGGTGGCGGCCCTTGGCGAGGCGGCCCCACGGTTCATTGTGGTGGAACCGCACGCCGCCGATTGCTTTTACCGCTCCGCACTGGCGGGCAACGGCAAGGCCCATGCCGTGGGCGGCGACCTGCAAACCCTCATGGCCGGGCTTGCCTGCGGCGAACCGAGCAGTCTGGCCTGGAGCATCCTCAAGGATTACAGCACGGCCTTCATGTCCTGCCCGGATTACATGGCAGCCAATGGCATGCGTTTGTTGGCGGCGCCCGTGAGGGGCGATCAGCCCATTGTTTCCGGCGAATCTGGCGCAGCTGGCGCGGGTGCGCTGCACTGGCTCATGAGCAGCCCTGCTGCGGCAGACCAGCGCGCAGCTCTGGGCCTGAACGCCGATGCCTCGGTTCTGCTCATCAGCACCGAGGGCGACACTGTGCCGCACATCTACAAAAAGATTGTCTGGCAGGGCGCGTATGCGGATGAGGAGTGCGCCTGACACCAGCCGCACCCGTCAAGAATTGTGCATATGCCCATATGCGCCCATTAGCGGTTGTTTTCCCATTCCTTTTTCAACAGCGCATAAAGGCATGTGTTTTCGTATTTGGGCGTTCCATCGGCATTGCTGACAAATGAAATGAACTCCTTGAAAAGCCCTTCCCTGCGCATGCCCATCCGCTCGCACAGTTTTTGCGAGCGGATGTTGTCATCTTCCACATAGGCATATATCCGCCGTGCGCCCTTGCGGGTAAAAAGAATATCAAGAAACGCCCTTGCGGCCTCGCTTGCGTATCCTTTTCCCTCATGGCTGGCGTTCAGATGCCAGCCCACGCCATAGGTATCCGGTTCATCATTCGCGGCAAACATCAGCCCGATCATCTCATCCTGCTCTTTGAGGCAAACCGCCAGTTGCACGGGGTCTGCGCTTCGCCGCGCAACATCGGCAACCGCCGCGTCCATCGAGTCCAGACGGTCAGACGCAAAACAGTGGACGCGTGGGTGCGAAAGCATTTCAAGGAGGCCTGCCGCGTCCTTGGCTTCAAAAGGTCTCAGGACAAGACGTTCCGTTTCAAATTTTATCACAGCAACCTCCTGTATTTCAAAATCATCATCTCTGATCATGGCATGCTCAATGTTGTTCTTGCTGGGCCGCAGGCTCGGCAGAAGGTCCTTTCCGCCGCAGCTTTCCGCTGAAAAAACGGTTCACTACAATGAAGAACAGCGGCGTGTAGTAAATGCCCAGGCCTGTTGCGGTGATCATGCCTGTCAGCACGGCTGTACCAAGGGCGTTTTGCGCGCCGGAGCCCGCCCCGCTGCTGAGCGCCAGCGGCACCACACCAAGGATGAAGCATAGCGAAGTCATTATGATAGGCCGCAGGCGAAGCCGGGAGGCCTCTACCGTGGCTGCAACCAGATCCTTGCCGCCCCGGTGCATTTCTCTGGCAAATTCCACGATCAGGATTGAGTTCTTGGCCGACAGGCCAATGATCGTCAGCAGTGCAATTTGCAGGTAGATGTCGTTATTCATGCCGCGCAGGTACACGCCGCCCAAGGCGCCCACAATGCCGGTGGGCACCGCCAGCAGCACCGCCAGCGGGATAGTCCAGCTTTCGTACAGGGCAGCCAGGCAAAGAAAGACCACGATAATGGAAACAGCGTAGAGCAAAGGGGCCTGGCTTGCGGACACACGCTGCTGATAGGAAAGCCCCGTCCAAGCATAGTCAAAGCCGGGGGGCAGACTTGCCGCGCTTTTTTCCATTGCCGCCATGGCCTGCCCGGTGCTTTGCCCCGGTGCGGCGGCCCCTTCAATCTTTACGGACGGTATGCCCTGATAGCGGGTCAGGCTTGGGGAAGCCAGAACAGACTTTACGCCGATAAAACTGGAGAACGGCACCATCTCGTCCTTGGTGTTGCGCAGATAAAAACGGCTGAAATCGCCTATTCCGGAGCGAACCGAAGGCTCCGCCTGAAAGTAAACCTTTTTTGTTCTGCCCTTATCCGAAAAATCGTTGATATATTCGCCCGCCCAGTAGGCGCTGATGGCGCTGTTTATTTCAGCTCTGGTCAGGCCGTAAGCGCCAGCCTTGCTGTTGTCGATGACCAGATCATACTGCTCGGTATCGGCCATGCCGCTATACCTTACGCTGGTAACAGCAGCGGATTTTGCCGCACTTTCCAGCAGGGCATCCTTGGCCGTGAGCAAGGCCGCGTGCCCTTTGCCGCCGCGATCCATCAGTTCCAGCTCAAAGCCGGAGGAAGTGCCAAGCTCCATGACCGCCGGGGGCGACATCACAACTATTTCCGCCCCGGCTATGGATGAAAACCGTTCCGTGGAGCGCTCCATCACGTCAGAGGCGCTCTGCCCCGGGCCGCGTTTGCTCCAGTCCTTGAGCAGGGGAAGCACCATGGCCGAGTTCTGGCCGGTACCGCTGAATCCCCAGCCGATAACGCTCATGACGCTTTCTATGGAATCCTTTTCGTCGTTGCGAAAGTAGGCATCGACCTCTTTGACAATCTTTTCCGTGCGCTCCAGTGACGCGCCCGGCGGCAACTGCACGTCAACATACAGTATTCCCTGATCTTCATCCGGCAAAAATGCCGAAGGCAAAAGCAGAAACAAGGCCAGACACCCTGCCGCCAATGCCGCAAACACTACGCCCCACCGCAAGGGCCGCCGCACCATGCCGCTCACGCCAAGGCTGTAGCGTTCCGTAAAGGCCGCAAACCATCGGTTGAAGCGCCCAAAGAAGCCCTCCCCCGTTCCACTCACATGCGCGCGCAGCATGGTGGCGCACAGGGCAGGCGTGAGTACAATGGCGACCACCACGGAAAGTACCATTGACGCAACAATGGTCACGGAAAACTGCCGGAAGATTGCCCCGGTGGAACCGGGCATAAAGGCCATGGGAACAAAGACGGCGGATATGACCACGGCAACGCCCACAAGCGCCCCGGTTATCTGCCGCATGGATTTGAGCGCGGCCTCTTTTGGGGCAAGCCCCTCATTGCGCATGAGGCGTTCCACATTTTCCACCACAACAATGGCGTCATCCACCAAAAGGCCGATAGCCAGCACCATGCCGAACATAGTCAGCGTGTTGATGGAAAAACCCGTTGCCGCAAATACCGCGAACACTCCGAGCAGCACCACAGGTACGGCAATGGCCGGAATAAGCGTGGCGCGATAGCTCTGCATGAACACAAACATCACCGCCACCACAAGCGCGATGGCCTCAAACAGGGTACGCACAACCGAGCGTATGGATTTTTCCACAATAGGCGCGCGGTCATCAGCATAGGCATACTTGAGCCCCGGCGGGAAAAAGCTGGCGAGCGACTGCAATTCGGCCTTGATGCCCCTGGTAGTTTGCAGAACGTTGGCCCCCGATGAAAGCTTGAAAGCCAGCCCCGTACCAGCATGCCCGTTGAAAAATGTGGTGCCCATGGAACTTTCTTCATTCAGTTCGATGCGGGCAACCTCCTTGAGCAGTACTGCGGAGCCGTTTTCTTCCACCCGCAGTTGAATCTGTTCAAACTGTTCCGCTGTTTCCAGGCTGGATGAGGCGTTGATGGCAATATTGATCTCCTGCCCCGGCATGGCTGGCGCAGCCCCCACCTGACCGCCAGCAACCTGGGCGTTCTGGGCGCGCACGGCAGCAACAACGTCCTGCGGATTCAGCTTGTACTGGCGCATTTTGTCCGGATCGCACCAAATACGCATGGCATTTTGAAAACCATACAGGGTGATTGCGCCAACGCCCTGAACGCGGCTCAAGGGGTCAACCAGCGAGCTTGCCACATAGTCGCTTATGTCGTTGGGGCGCATGGTGTCGCTGGCATCGTAAAAAGCCACTGTCATGAACGAATTGTCCACGGCTTTGGACGTCTGAACGCCCTGCCGCTGCACGGTATCTGGCAACAGGGAAAGAGCCTGCTGCACCTTGTTCTGCACCTGCACCTGCGCCGTATCGGCATCCGTGCCCGCTGCAAAGGTGAGGATAATTTCCGTATCGCCGGAGGAACTGCTGGTTGATTTCATGTGCAGCAGGTTGTCCAGGCCTTTTATCTGCTGCTCAATTATCTGCGTGACGCTGCGGTCAACAATGGACGCGGTCGCTCCTGTGTACTGGGCCGAGATGGATATCTGCGGCAGGGCGATATCCGGGTAATGCGCAATGGGGAGCCTGCCAAGAGCAAGCAGCCCGGCCAGCATAATGATGATGGCAATCACCCAGGCGAAGATTGGGCGATTGATGAAAAAAGCTGCCATACCCTACCGCACCTCGGTGGCAGACGCCGCATGGGCGCCCTTGGCCTGCGATGCTTGCACAGGTACGCCCCGAACAAGCTCGCCGGGGGCCGCTTTCTGGAAGCCCTCAACCACCAGCAGGTCGCCAGCGCTGAGGCCCGCGCCCACAATCCAGCGGTTGCCGTATGCGCGGTCAATGCTCACATCGCGCCGCGTCAGACGAAAAATCCCGTCTTCCGCGCCCTCTTTCTGCAAGACGTAAACAGAGTGCCCGCCAGTGTTGTTCACAAAGGCGGCCCCCTGCGGGATCAGCACGGCCTTGTCCACCGAGCCTTCTTCAATAGCGGCCTTAACGTACATGCCCGGCAGCAGCAGCCCGTCAGGATTATCGACCACAGCCCTCAGCCTTATGCTCCCCGTGCTCTGCGCCACAGATATTTCAGAAAACAGCAGGTCGCCCTGTATCCAGGCCGATTCGCCAGCATGCGCTGCTGTGACCACTGGCGTATAGGGCGAGCCGTCTTCAAGCGTCAGGCGGATTTTTGCTGTATCGCCGTTGGCGGATATGCGGCCCTGCGCAAGGGCGCGGCGCAGGCGGATAGCCTCCGCGCTGGATTGCGTCATATCAATATAGACTTGGTCAATCTGCTGAATGACGGCCAGAGGGGACGACTGGTTGGCAGTAACCAGAGCGCCGACCGTAACGGCAGAGGCCCCAATGCGGCCTGACACCGGGGCTTTTATTTCCGTATAGGCGAGGTTGATGGCCGCTGTTTCAAGCTCAGCCTCCGCCCTGGCAACGCGGGCGCGGGCCTGACCGTGCTGCGAGATGGAATTGTCCAGCTCCTGCTGGCTGACGGCGTATTGCTTGATCAGCGTCCGCTGGCGTTTTTCCAGCAGGGCAATGGCGGTAACAGCGGCCTTTGCCTCAGCAAGCGATGCTCTGGCTGTGGCGTGGGCCGCCTGATAGATGGCCGGGTCTATGCGGTACAAGACCTGCCCTTTTTTTATATCGGCACCCTCTTCAAACAGGCGCTCAATGATAATGCCGTCAACCTGAGGCCGAACCTCCGCCGTCACCAGCGCGGACACTCTCCCCGGCAGCGTACTGCCCAGGGTCAGCTTTTCTTCACCCAGCACAAGGTATTGCACCTCGGCATGGGCTGGGCCAGACACCTCCTCCTTGGTGCATCCAAGGGCGAGCACCGTCAGCCCCAAGGGCACGAGCAGCCACAGTCGAAATTTTTTCATACTAAACCAGCGCATTACAAACACCTCTGCTCTTGTATGGGCAAACAACCTCGGGCTTGCCCTTTTGCCTGTAATTTGCCAGCGTAAACTATACAGTTACTTTAGAGTCAAGGGAAAAATGAAATGAAAAAGAATCTGCTCACCTCAGGCGAATTTGCCAGCCTGTGCGGCACGCAAAAAGGCACCCTGCTGTTCTACGAAAAAGAGGGGTTGCTGAAACCCAAGCACGTTTCAGAAAACAGGTACCGCCGATACGGGATTGAGCAGTATTTTGAATTTGACCTGCTCTCCATGCTCAAGGAGGTCGGCAGTTCGCTGAAGGAAATCAAGGCGCACCTGCACAACATGAACGGCGAGGACTTCCTGTCATTCTTGCAGGAAAAACAGCGCAACACAGAAAAGGAACTGCGCCAGTTGGCCCAGCGCAGGTTGATGCTCAAGGACATGACCGCCTGCCTGCGCGAAGCCCTGGATTTTGAATACGACACCATGACCGTGCGGCACCAAAAGGCAGAACGGCTGGAAATGACGCCCACAGGCGCAAGCCCATCAGAGTCGCAATGGGAACTTGTGCAGCGCTTTGTGGAATATAATCGGGGATATGAGCAGCAGGAAGAAAAACCGCGCTATCCCTTTGGCGTTGTCTTTTGCCTGGATGACATACGGCAGGGCAGCTATGTTGAGCGGTATTACTTCACCAGGGTGCGGCGCTCCACGCCGCCCTCCCTCCTCCATATCAAACCAGAGGGAAAATACGCCATTCTGGCCCACAATGGCACGGACGCCTCGCACAGGCTGGCCCTTGCCGATATGCTGAAAAAGGTCAACGCCGCTGGCCTGACCATGAAAAGCGATGTCTATGTGTGCGACATGATGAGTTACGTCATGCAGGAGGGCGGGGACTGCTACGCGGTGAAATACGCCATCCGTGTGGAATAGTGGCATACTGCCTCAATTTACGGGTCCCCGTAATCAGGGGCAGCCAGCAAGGGCCGCGTGCCCTCGCCCCAGTCGCCGGTACGTATTTTCCTCTTGCGGGCGGGGCGCTGTAATCGTAGAGATATGCAAGAGCTATACTTTTGCTCCACCTAAATAACTACGAGGCCCACATGCAGGTTTGCAAAAAAATGGCTGACGGCGTTTTGCATGTCAGCATAGCGGGCAAGATCGACACAGTGACGGCTCCGGCGCTGGACAGGGATTTGCAAGAAGACTGCGGCGCTGCGGATGAGCTTGTGCTCAATTTCAGCGAGGTAGACTATATTTCAAGCGCAGGCCTGCGCATTTTGCTGCGCCTGCACAAGCGCATGGTTCAGCGTAAGGGCATGCGCATCATCCACGCCAATGAAACCGTGAGGGAAGTGTTCAGCATCACAGGTTTTGTGGATCTGTTTACCATAGAATAGCCGCACACCCGCAAGCCCGCGCCGCCGGTTCGGGTTTTCCTCATGCTGAGCGGGCAAGCCCGCAAAGGCGGGCCGCCATGCACAAGTTATTTCACAAATGGCTTTTTATCTGCATTTTCCCCGCCTTTTGCCTCACGCTTGCCGCATCCTATCTGTTGCAGACCCGGCAGGCCGAAGAAAACGCCCGCCACATGCTTTCCACTAATCTGGGCGATGGGGAAAAATATCTGCGCATGGTCATTACCAATGCCGCCTACATCCGCGAAATTTCGGATGCTGGCGCGCTGACCAAGGCACGGGCCTTTGCGGCCATAATCACGCAAAACCCAAACATCCTTACAATCCCAACAATATTACATTTTTTACGCAAACTACTGGACGTGGAAGAGCTGAACGTTGCGGACGACCGGGGCGTGATCATCGCCTCCACGGGCCCCTTTGTGGGCTATGATATGGCGTCCTCGCCGCAGTCTGCGGCATTTTTACCAGCCCTGCGCGATCTGGATTTTGCCCTTGTGCAGGATATTGAAGAGCGCGGCGCAGACCGCGTGCCCTTTCAGTATGCCGGTGTGGCCCGCCGCGACTGCACGGGCATTGTGCAGATCGGCTACTCGCCCAAGCGTCTGACAGCCGCCTTGCGTTCCGCTGCGGTGGATCAGATCGCCCCGCGATACCATATTGGCTCCAACGGGTTCATGGTCATCTCCATCTACGGGGCCGTCATCAGCACGGGCAACGAGACCGCTGTTCCCCTTGGGGCGAATGTGGATGCCCTCGGCCTCATACAGACAGACGGCAAGGGGCTGGTTTCCATTCTCGGCAAGCAGTACATCTGCCAGAATATCGAGGTGGAGGGCTACACCCTCTTTGCCCTGCTGCCGCGCAGCGAGGTGTTTTTCTCGCGCGACAGCATGCTCCTGTACATCGCGGCCTGCAATGTGGTGCTGTTTGCCGTGATTTTCTGGATGGTGTCGCATCTGGTCAAACGGCTGGTCATCAACGATGTGTACCGCGTCAACGAAGACCTGCAAAAAATCACCTCCGGCAATCTGGATGTGGTGCTCAACGAACGCACCACGCCGGAGTTCGGGCTGCTCTCTGACGGCATCAACAAAACCGTGCAGAGCCTCAAGGCGGCCATCAGCGCCGCAGCGGGCCGCATAGACGCGGAGCTGGAATTTGCCCGCGCCATCCAGTGCTCCTCGCTGCCAAGCGTTTTCCCCGCCTATCCAGAGCGGGAAGACTTTGATATTTTTGCAGTCATGCGCGCCGCCAAGGTGGTGGGCGGCGACTTTTACGACTTCTATCTGCGGGATAAAAACCAGCTTGTGATTGTGGTGGCCGATGTGGCGGACAAGGGCATCGGCGCGGCCCTGTTTATGATGACGGCCAAGACCCTCATCAAGAGCCTTGCGGAATCGGGCCTTTCCCCGGCAGAGATATTCACGCAGGCCAACAAACGCATCACCGCGCAGAACGATCAGGATATCTTTCTTACGGCCTTTCTGGCGGTGCTTGACCTTACAACCGGGCGGCTGATCTGCGCCAACGCCGGGCATGAGCATCCGCTGATATTCAGACGCGCCGAAGGCCGCTACGCATGGCTTGAAGCAGGCCACGGCCTGCCGCTTGGGGCCATGCCCAATTCCCGCTACAGGGAGCAGACCTTTCAGATTGCCCCGGGCGACCGTATGTTGCTCTATACTGACGGCGTCAGCGAGGCGGAAAACAGCCGGGGCGAACGCCTTGGCCTCAGCGGCATAGAAAACGCAGTGCTGGGTACCGAAGATATGGATGCGGAGCAGACCGTGCAGGCCCTGCTGCGCCGGGTGGACGACTTTGCAGCAGGCGTGGAACAGGCGGACGATATTACCATCCTGGCGCTGGAATTTACTGGTCTGGCCTGGGATGAACTGCTCATAACGGCGGATGACGCTCATCTGGAAACACTGCTGGCCTTTCTGGAAGAAAAACTCAAGGTCGCCCAGTGCCCCGCCGCCACACTGCCCATGCTGCTGGTTACTGCGGAAGAAGTCTTTGCAAACATCGCCCACTATGCCTACGCCCCGGATCAGGGAACAGTGCTGGTGCGCTGTCGGATGCGTTCCGGGCCGTTTCAGGCCGTGATGCAGTTTCAGGATACAGGCCGCCCATTCAACCCCCTGCACCAGCCGGACCCGGATACAAGCCTGCCCGCCGAGCAGCGTCGCGAGGGCGGGCTGGGCATCGCCATGATGCGCAAGATCATGAGCAGGATGGAATATGCCCGCACTGCGGACGGCAAGAACATTTTAACCCTCTGGAAGCAGGAAGACGCCTGAGCGCGGGGCCGGGCGCGGCCCGTCTGATTCAGCTCGCGCCAGCCTCCTGCATCAGGGCGGCATCTTCACCGCGTGGTTGCCGATTCTGCCAATGCCCATAGGGAGTAGCATCATGGAAGCAAAAAAAGCCATCATCGAGACCGTGGCAGAATACCTTGCCCCCCTCTTCGGCCCAGCCACCGAAATTCTGGACGATGACTACACCAGGGAAAATTTTGAAGACCTCGCCGAAATGAACGGCAGGCGCTTTATGCTGCGGGTCGCCCTTACCGGTCAGCCGGAGGATGAAGTGTACCTCTTCCGCGCCATTCCGTTTACGGAAACGGAGCAGGCCATTGCCCGCAACATCCTTGATGAATGGGAAAAAATCTTCACCACGCCCCACATTGATGATTACGCCGCCGTGTGCATACGGCAGGCGCAGATCATCGGCATTGCCAAAATACTCTCGCCAGAGCGCCACACAACGGTGCTGCGCATGCTGAATCTGCTGTCGTTCTGGTCGAGCGAAACGTATGAAGGCGACAAGATATCCTTCTGCGTGGGCATTGACGAAGACGACCTCCGCCCCGGCAGCGTAAATTTTTTTGATGCCAGCAAGGAGGACTACGCCAAGGTGCTCACCTCCGGCTGCGACACCCTGCTTGTGTGCAATGCAGAGGGCGGCATAACCGCCTACTGCGAGGCGGCATTGCCAGCAGAGGCCGAGGCGGCCCACGTTTACGCGCCTCTGGCCTTTTTGCCCGTGGCCTATTGGACATCACAAAACAGGTGCGCCTTTTGCCTCAGCAGAAACGGCGACATCCTCATCTTCAAAAACAGGCAGCTATTTTTTGCCAAAAGGCGCGGCAAGTGGCTGCATTTTTCGCATCAGGCCTACCTTGCCGAGCTTGGCTATCAGGGGCAGGGCGGCAGCAGGGGCACCATTGAGGCGCTGTACCTGAGCCTGCTCGATGTTTCATTCCGGCGCAAAGGCGCGTGTATCGGCTTTTTCCGCACAAACGCCGTTACCCCGTGGATGATAAACGAGCGCCGTAACCAGCGCATTGGACAGAACATTTCCCAGGATGAACTGGTTCGTATTTCGCAAGACAGGCTGCACGGCTACCTGGACGAAATAGTCAGCCAAGGCGACATGCTGGCGCGCGAGGCCAGCAGCAAAGCCGCGCTGCTGCGCTCGGCCCTGCCAAGCCTGAATTTTGCGCAAATCCCGCGCAAGCTGCGGGCCGAGCTTCTTTCCATTGATGGCGCAACCCTGATCTTTGACGATGGCAGCGTTTTTGCGGTGGGGGCTATCCTTAAAATTCCCGGCGGCAGCAGCAGCGGCGGGCGCAAGGCGGCAGCCATGACCCTGGCAGAGCACGGTATTGGCATCAAGGTTTCCAACGATGGGCATATCACGGCCTGGAGCCGGAGAGCCGAAGATGGGCAGGCCCTGTTTGAAATAGGCTAAGCGGCGGCAAATTCTGAGGAGGCAGGAAAAAACGTTTTTTTGTGCACCTGCCAGTGTGGTTTGTGTGCTCAAACGAGAATAGCCGCTCCACCCGGCAATTTTTTTGTCTTGTCATGAAGTTCCCACTGAGGTAAATTAGTGAACAGAGGCTTTTTTATTTTTCTCTCCCGCTTTTTTTGCTTGCCAAGGACTCGGATTCCTAGTATGCATCCTCTTTCAACGATTGGTGCGGGAGGCTCCTTTCTGTTTTTCAATAACTTACTGACCAAGCATATATATTAAAGGTAATGCCCTGACCCCAGCCCTGTTTACCCAGACAGGGATGGGTTTTTTACGCCTTGCCCGCAGTAGGTTCTTTTTAGCCTTCCCACCAGATTACGCTTTCAGGGTGCAGTGACAGCAAGTTTTTTGCCCGCCGGCTTAGGCATGCTGATTTGTCTCGCGCAGCCGGGGCGCAACCGCTACCTATCTTGAGGTACCCATGGGCCAGCTCACCAAACAGTTCGGCAAGATCAAGGTTTCCCTCCCTATCCCACATCTGCTGAATCTGCAGATAGATTCTTACCAGAAATTCCTTCAGGAAGGCGTTTCAGATGCCGACCGCAGCCCAGAGGAAGGGCTGGAAGGTGTGTTCCACACCGTCTTCCCCATTGAGGATTTCAATAAGACCGCCAGTCTTGAGTTCGTCAGCTATGAAATCGGCGAACCCAAGTACGACCAGGCCGAGTGCATTTCCAAGGGGCTGACCTACGAGGCACCCATGCGCATCAAGGTGCGCCTGGTTGTCTATGACACCGATGAAGCTTCGGGCAACCGCACCATCCGCGACATCAAAGAGCAGGATATCTATTTTGGCACCCTGCCCCTGATGACGGAAAAGGGCACGTTTATCATCAACGGCACCGAGCGCGTCATCGTTAACCAGTTGCAGCGCTCGCCGGGCATCATCTTTGAGCACGACGGCGGCAAGACTCACACCAGCCGCAAGGTGCTCTATTCCTGCCGCATCATCCCCATGCGCGGCTCGTGGCTCGACTTTGACTTCGACCACAAGGATATTCTGTACGTCCGCATCGACCGCCGCCGCAAGATGCCTGCCACCATCCTGTTCAAGGCCATGGGCATGAGCAAGGAGCAGATTCTTGAATACTTCTACTCGCAGGAGCACTACCGCATTGAGTCGGCCAGCAGCCTGTTCTGGGAAGTGCGCAAGGATCTGTACCGCAAGGACAACGCCTACGCCGACATCATCGACGCGCAGGGCAATGTCATTGTCAAGGCTGGCAAGCCCATCACCAAGCGCAGCTGGCGCCTGATCTGCGAAGCGGGCATTGAAGCTATTGAAGTTCGCCCCGACACGCTGGACGCCATGTTCCTGGCTTTGGACGTGGCCGACCCCAAGACCGGCGAAGTGCTGGCAGAAGCTGCGGACGAAATCACCGCAGGCCTGCTTGACCGCTTCCGCGAAGCGGGCATCACGCGCATTGCCGTTCTGCACACCAAGGGTACGGATACGTCTTCGTCCATCCGCGACACCCTGGTTCAGGATCGCATCCCCGACCAGCAGAAAGCGCAGGAAGAAATCTACCGTCGTCTGCGTCCGTCTTCTCCGCCTACCCCGGAAATTGCGGCCAGCTTTTTTGACAACCTGTTCCGCAACGGCGACTACTATGACCTGTCGCCCGTGGGCCGCTACAAACTCAACCAGCGTCTGAGCCTGGATGAGGCTGACGACCTGCGCACGCTGACCGACCACGACATCCTCACCGCCATCAAGGTGCTGGTGCAGTTGAAGGACAGCCACGGCCCCGCCGATGATATCGACCACCTTGGCAACCGCCGTGTGCGTCTGGTGGGCGAACTGGTGGAAAACCAGTACCGCATCGGCCTTGTGCGTATGGAACGCGCCATCAAGGAGCGCATGAGCCTTCAGGAAATTTCCACGCTCATGCCCCACGACCTTATCAATCCCAAGCCTGTGGCGGCTGTGCTGAAAGAATTCTTCGGCACCTCGCAGCTTTCGCAGTTCATGGATCAGACCAACTCGCTCTCCGAAGTGACGCACAAGCGCCGCCTTTCGGCTCTGGGCCCCGGCGGTCTTACCCGTGAACGCGCGGGCTTTGAAGTGCGCGACGTGCACACCTCGCACTATGGCCGCATCTGCCCCATTGAAACGCCTGAAGGCCCGAACATCGGCCTGATCGTTTCGTTGACCACCTTTGCCAAGGTAAACGACTACGGCTTTATCGAAACGCCTTACCGTGTTGTGCGCGATGCCCGCGTTACCAATGACGTGGTGCACCTTGATGCATCCCGCGAAGGTGGTCAGGTTGTGGCTCAGGCCAACGCCCGCACCGATGCCGACGGCAACCTGCTTGACGAATACGTTACCGTGCGCGTCAAGGGCGAAGTGGAAATGAACCCGCGTGAAGAAGTGACCCTGATGGACATTTCGCCCAGCCAGATGGTCTCCATCTCTGCCGCGCTCATTCCCTTCCTGGAACACGACGACGCCAACCGCGCGCTCATGGGTTCAAACATGCAGCGTCAGGCCGTGCCGCTTCTGCGCGCCGAAAAGCCCCTGGTGGGCACCGGCATGGAAGTGGACGTGGCCCGCGACTCCGGCGCGTGCATCGTGGCTCCCGCTCCGGGCAAGGTGGAATATGTGGACGCCGACCGCCTCATCGTTTCCTACGAAGGCGACGTGTTCCCCAAGCAGGGCGGCGTGCGCGCCTATGACCTGCTGAAGTTCCACAAGTCCAACCAGAACTCCTGCTTTGGACAAAAGCCCACCTGCTACCCCGGCATGCCCGTGAAAAAGGGCCAGATTCTGGCTGACGGCCCCGGTATTGACGAAGGCGAACTGGCCCTCGGCAAAAACCTGGTGGTCGCCTTCATGCCTTGGTGCGGTTACAACTACGAAGACTCCATCCTCATTTCCGAGCGCACCGTTCGCGAGGATACCTTTACCTCCATTCATATTGAAGAATTCGAGGTAGTGGCCCGCGACACCAAGCTTGGACCGGAGGAAATCACCCGCGATATTCCCAACGTCAGCGAAGAAATGCTGCGCAATCTGGACGAAAGCGGCATCATCCGCATCGGCGCAGCGGTCAAGCCCGACGATATCCTTGTGGGCAAGATCACGCCCAAGGGCGAAACCCAGCTTACACCTGAAGAAAAGCTGCTTCGCGCCATCTTCGGCGAGAAGGCCAGGGATGTGAAAAACACCTCCCTCAAGGTTCCCCCGGGAGTGGAAGGCACCATCATTGACGTGAAGGTCTTCAACCGCCGCTCCGGCGAGAAGGACGACCGCACGCTGGCTATTGAAAGCCACGACACGTCCGTGCTGGACCAGAAGGAATCTGATCACCTTCGCGCGTTGTCCGACCGTACCCGCGTTCAGATTGCCCCGCATGTGCTGGGCAAACAGATCGCCGCCGCAGTGCCGGGCAAAAAGAAGGGCGAAGTGCTGGCCGAAGTGGGCGCAGCCCTGACCGAAGATGTGCTTGAGCAGATCCCCGTGAAGAAACTCGCGGGCCTGTTCAAGAGCAAGGAAGTCAACGACTCCGTGGCCGACGTGCTCAAGTCTTACGACCAGCAGGTTGAATACCTGAAGGCCATTTACGACTCCAAGCGCGAAAAGGTTACGGAAGGCGACGATCTGCCCCCCGGCGTCATCAAGATGGTCAAGGTGCACATCGCCATCAAGCGTAAGCTCTCTGTGGGCGATAAAATGGCTGGCCGCCACGGTAACAAGGGTGTTGTTTCCTGCATTCTGCCGGAAGAAGACATGCCCTTCTTTGCCGACGGTCGCCCCGTGGACATCGTGTTGAACCCCCTGGGCGTGCCTTCACGTATGAACATCGGGCAGATCATGGAAACCCACCTTGGGTGGGGCGCCAAGGAACTGGGTCGGCAGCTGGCCGAACTGGTTGACTCCGGCGCGGCCATGCAGGTTGTGCGCGAAGAACTGAAGGGCGTTTACAATTCGCCTGAAATCAGCGCCTTGGTGGACAGCATGAGCGATGAGGAATTCAAGGCCTCCGCCCTCAAGCTGCGCAACGGTATTGTTACCAAGACCCCGGTGTTCGACGGTGCCACCGAAGAAGAAATCTGGGGCTGGATGGACAAGGCTGGTCTTGCCAACGACGGCAAAACCACCCTGTACGATGGCCGCACGGGTGTTCCCTTCAAGAACCGCGTGACCACGGGCGTCATGTACATGCTCAAACTGCACCACCTGGTTGACGAAAAAATCCATGCCCGTTCCACTGGCCCCTACTCGCTGGTGACGCAGCAGCCCCTCGGCGGTAAAGCCCAGTTCGGTGGACAGCGTCTTGGTGAAATGGAAGTGTGGGCTCTGGAAGCTTACGGAGCGGCCTATCTGCTGCAGGAATTCCTCACGGTCAAGTCGGACGACGTGACCGGGCGCGTGAAGATGTACGAGAAGATCGTCAAGGGAGACAATTTCCTTGAAGCCGGTCTGCCCGAATCCTTCAACGTGTTGGTGAAGGAACTCATGAGCCTTGGCCTCAACGTGACCCTGCATCAGGAAGAAGGCAAGAAAAAGCCCAAACGCGTGGGCTATATGAAAGAACGCGAGGAAGAGGCGTAACAGCCCCTTTCTGCGGCCCCGGAAACGCGTTGCGTTGGCCGTGAGCGGTTATGCCTCTCACGGCCAACGACAGCATGGCTAACGATTTCAACGAGCTTTTTACAAAGCAAGGTATACTATGAGCCTGGACGATCTTTTCACCGCACGCGGCGCGTCGACCAACGTGACGAACATCCGCAACCTGAAAGCCATCCAGATTTCCATCGCATCGCCCGAGGCCATTCGTGAATGGTCATATGGCGAAGTGAAAAAGCCGGAAACCATCAATTATCGTACCTTCAAGCCGGAGCGCGACGGCCTGTTCTGCGCCAAGATCTTCGGCCCTGTGAAGGACTATGAATGCAACTGCGGCAAATACAAACGCATGAAGCACCGCGGCATCGTCTGCGAAAAGTGCGGCGTTGAAGTTATTGCCTCCAAGGTACGCCGCGAGCGCATGGGCCACATTGAGCTGGCCGCGCCCGTTGCCCATATCTGGTTTTTGAAGACCCTGCCTTCCAAGATCGGCACCCTGCTCGACATGACCATGGCTGATCTGGAAAAGGTACTGTACTTCGACTCCTACATTGTTCTTGATCCCGGTCAGACCAATCTGCAGAAGCGTCAGGTCATCTCTGAAGACCAGTACCTCCAGATTCTTGACCACTACGGCACGGACGAAGTTCTGACCGTGGGCATGGGCGCGGAAGCCGTGCGCAGCCTGCTGGAAGAGCTGGAGCTGGAAAAGCTGCGCGCAGAACTGCGCGAAGAAGGCGAATCCACCAAGAGCCAGACCAAGAAGAAAAAGATCACCAAGCGCCTCAAGATTGTTGAAGCCTTCCTTGAGTCGGACAACAAGCCCGAATGGATGATCATGGAAGTCATTCCTGTCATCCCGCCGGAACTGCGTCCTCTGGTGCCGCTGGACGGTGGCCGCTTTGCCACCTCTGACCTCAACGACCTTTACCGTCGTGTGATCAACCGCAACAACCGTCTGAAACGGCTGATGGAACTGGGCGCGCCCGAAATCATCATCCGCAACGAAAAGCGCATGCTTCAGGAAGCTGTGGACGCGCTCTTCGACAACGGTCGTCGTGGTCGCGCCATTGCGGGCACCAACGGTCGCCCGCTCAAGTCGCTTTCCGACATGATCAAGGGCAAGCAGGGCCGGTTCCGTCAGAACCTGCTCGGCAAGCGCGTTGACTACTCCGGCCGTTCGGTCATTACCGTTGGCCCTTACCTCAAGCTGCACCAGTGCGGTTTGCCCAAAAAGATGGCGCTTGAGCTGTTCAAGCCCTTCATCTATGCCGAGCTTGAAAAAAGAGGCCACGCCTCCACAATCAAGAGCGCCAAAAAGATGGTGGAGCGCGAAGAGCTGGTAGTGTGGGATATCCTTTCGGAAGTGGTGCGCGAATACCCCATTCTGCTCAACCGCGCCCCTACCCTGCACCGTCTGGGCATCCAGGCCTTTGAACCCCTGCTGGTTGAAGGCAAGGCCATCCGTCTGCATCCGCTCGTCTGCTCGGCCTACAACGCCGACTTTGACGGTGACCAGATGGCCGTGCACATTCCCCTTTCGGTGGAAGCGCAGATCGAATGCCGCGTGCTCATGATGAGCACCAACAACATTCTTTCGCCCGCCAACGGCGGCCCTGTCATCGTTCCTTCTCAGGATATCGTGCTTGGTCTGTACTACATGACCGCCGAGCGCAGCTTTGAGCAGGGCGAAGGCATGAGCTTCTGCGCCCCCTGGGAAGTGGAAGCCGCCTATGACGCCGGACAGGTCTCACTGCATGCCCGCGTCAAGGTGCGCATGCCCGATGGGCACGTGTACGACACGACCCCCGGCCGTGTGCTCGTGAGCGACATCCTGCCCGAAAAGCTGGGCTTCGAAAACGTCAACTGTGTGCTCACCAAGAAGAACATTGCGCGTCTCGTGGGCGCGGCCTACCGCCACTGCGGCATCAAGGCCACGGTCATTCTGTGCGACCGCCTCAAGGACATGGGTTACGAATTCGCCACAAGGGCGGGCGTAACCATCGGCGTGAAAGACCTCACCATTCCTGAAAGCAAGAAGCACATTCTGGCTGCCTCGCAGGCGGAAGTGGACGACATTGAACATCAGTACCGCGACGGTATCATCACCCGTACTGAAAAGTACAACAAGGTGGTTGACGTGTGGACCAAGGCCACACAGGACGTTTCGGCAGAGATGATCAAGGATATCTCCTACGACATCCTTACCGACCCCAAGACCGGCAAGCAGGAAAAGAACCAGAGCTTCAACCCGATCTTCATGATGTCCAATTCGGGCGCTCGTGGTAACCAGGATCAGATGCGTCAGCTCGCCGGCATGCGCGGTCTTATGGCCAAGCCTTCAGGTGAAATCATTGAAACGCCTATCACATCTTCGTTCCGCGAAGGTCTGTCGGTGTTGCAGTACTTCACCTCCACCCACGGTGCTCGTAAGGGTCTTGCCGATACCGCCCTCAAGACGGCCAACTCCGGTTACCTTACCCGCCGTCTGGTTGACGTTGTGCAGGACGTTATTGTCTGCGAACACGACTGCGGCACTGTGGACGGCATCGAACTGACCCACCTCAAGGACGGCGGCGACATCAAAACCCCGCTGGCCGAGCGCGTCATTGGCCGTGTGCTGCTCTACCCCGTGTTTGATCCCGACGATCCGAACACCGTGCTCATGCCCGAAAACACGCTTATCGAGGAAAAGGAAGCCCAGCTTATCAGCGACAAGGGCATTTCCTCCATCACCGTGCGCTCGCCCCTTACCTGCCAGGCCGAACGCGGCATCTGCGCCCTCTGCTACGGGCGCGACCTTGCTCGCGGGCACCTGGTCAACACGGGCGAAACCGTGGGTATCATCGCGGCCCAGTCCATTGGTGAACCCGGTACGCAGCTTACCATGCGTACCTTCCACATTGGTGGTACGGCTTCGAGCACCATTGAAAAGAACAAGTTTGAAGCCCAGAACGCGGGTCGCGTTATCCTGAACCGCGTACGCGCCGTCACCAACCGCGACGGCGTGGAACTGGTCCTCGGCAAGAGCGGCCAGCTCACCATTGTGGACGCTCAGGGCCGCGAACGCGAAAAATACATTCTGCCCAACGGCGCACGCCTGCTTGTCCATGACGGGCAGGAAGTGACCAAGGGCGTTGTGCTGGCCGAATGGGATCCGTTCAACGAACCCTTTGTCTGCGAAGAAGAAGGCGTTATCCGTTTTACGGACATCATCGATGGCAAGACCGTACAGGAAAAGGTGGACGATATCACCCGTCAGGCATCCCTGACCATTATGGAATACCGCACCACCAACTTCCGCCCGTCCATCTCCATCTGCGATGAACACGGCAGCGTCAAAAAACGCAGCCACGGCGGCACGGCGGCAGTCTACACCCTGCCCGTCGGCTCCATCATCATGATCAAGGACGGCGCAGACATCCAGGCCGGCGACATCATCGCCCGTAAGCCCCGCGAAACATCCAAGACCAAGGATATCGTGGGTGGTCTTCCGCGCGTTGCCGAGCTCTTTGAAGTTCGCAAGCCCAAGGACATGGCCGTGGTTTCCGAAATCGCGGGCACTGTCACCTACGCTGGCGAATCCAAGGGCAAGCGCAAGCTGGTGGTCACGCCCGAAATCGGCGAAGCCAAGGAATACCTGGTGCCAAAGGGCAAGCACATTACCGCTGCTGACGGCGACTTTGTGGAAGCGGGCGATCCGCTGACCGAAGGCTACCCCGAACTGCACGATATCCTGCGCACCCGTGGCGAAAAATACCTTGCCCGCTACCTTGTGGACGAAATCCAGGAAGTGTACCGCTTCCAGGGCGTGGGTATCGACGACAAGCACATCGAAGTTATTGTGCGTCAGATGCTCAAAAAGGTTACGGTTCTCGATTGCGGCGGCACCAGCTTCCTTGTGGGCGAGCAGGTGGACAAGGCCGAGTTCAAGGCCGAAAACCAGAAGGTCATTGCCGAAGGCCGCGTGCCAGCTACAGCGGAACCGCTGGTGCTGGGTATCACCCAGGCTTCGTTGACTACCTCCTCGTTCATCTCGGCGGCCTCCTTCCAGGAAACCACCAAGGTGCTCACCGAGGCGTCGCTCAAGGGCAAGATGGACTACCTGCGCGGCCTCAAGGAAAACGTCATTGTGGGTCGCCTCATTCCTGCCGGTACCGGCTACCGCGAATACGTCAACGGCGATATCGTGGTTCCCGACCAGAAGGAACGTCCCGACAAGTTCCTTGAAGACCTTGAAGAAAATCCTGTGCTGGTTGACCTGAACAACTAGACAGACAGAATAAACCGGGCCATGGCCCGGAGACTGACAGCCCCCTTTGGAAGATCGCTTCCGAAGGGGGCTTTGCGTTGGCGCGCGTGAGGGCTAGCGGGACATCAATGTCTACGCACTGGACTGTCCACGCCTGTTTCCGGCCTGCTTCATCTACGGGCCAGTTTCACACACGGATACCCCCTTTCCCGCACTAAACTTCACTATTCCCAAAATCCCACCACACATGTCTTCTCCCGCCGAAGATGCCAGCCGCATCAACCAAGGCCTTCTCACGCCCTATACTGCCCCTGGAAGAGTCCAGTCAGCTTCACAGGAACCACAATCCATATTTAAACCCCGTAAGTACGCCGCACCCCTTTATACAGCGCAAGCGCCTACCGTTGTGCGTTGTGCAGGTTATCAAGAGGCTAACCGGTCATTTGTGTTGCGGATATTTAGAGATTGTACACACAAACACCATTACTTATAGAAACAATAAGCAATCTTTTAGCTACGTTTATATGTAAATCATATGCACCTTTTCCTAAAAATATTTTTTAAAACATTAATTGTATTGTTTTACTATGCAATTGCATTGTTTATTACAATATCAATACATTAACTTTTATGCCGATTGTGCAATTTTTCTCATTTAAGATAGATTGTTAATCCTTTCAATAGTTGAGCTTAACTTGCATTTTTTTGCATAAAAAAATCCATACCTCGTTGACACAGTATGTTTAATATGAGAATAGTTTTGTACGGATTAATTACATCAAGTTTTTTATTAATTAATTGCTCTTTTTAACCGCCTCATATAAACTGGGGCGCGACTGCGGAAGACGCAGGGGGTTGTTATGTCAGCTTTGTCAGAACGCGATTATCTGGCCGATGAAATTTGCGAACTGTTCACCAAGCTCACAGGCGATGCGTATGCCGAAGACATGGCACGTGCGCGCAAGCTGGCCGAAGGGGGAAACCCTCACGATCACTGGCTGCACACCACCAGGCTTGACTACGAATCGCGCCTCTTCATGTACATGGCGGCGGCTTTTGCCATGCGCTGCATGAAGGGCGAACCCTACAAGTGCGCCGTCTTCATGCGCAGCGCGGCCGAGGCCCTTAGCCAGCCCCAGGACTAGGCGAATGTCGACAACGGGAAATCCCGACGCATGTGCGCGGGATTTCCCCAATTGTGCCCGGCACAATTCAGGCCGGGAAAACACCATCTGGATTTTGTCAGGAAGCAAGGATCCATCATGCGGGAAAAACTTATCAGATTCAGAACCACTCTCCCCTGCCTGTTATTATTGATCTGCGGCCTGGCGGCATTGCCCGGCGCGGCGTTTGGCAACGAGCTTGTGCCCGTTACCACGCCCGCCGTGAGCAAGCCAGAGATGCCCAAGGTCTTTTTTCCCCATGACAAGCATGTGGACGCAGTGGAGGCCAGAAACGGCGACTGTTCATCCTGCCACAACATGACAGATGCAGGCATGTCTGAAACCCTCAAGGACGTAACATCGGTTCCGGCGAAAAAGCAGGTTGCTTACATGCACACAGCCTGTACCGATTGCCACGTCAAAGCTGGCAAGGGCCCGCGTCTTGTGGACTGCCGAGTCTGCCACAGCGAACGCACCGCATCTGAGTTTGCCGGCAAGAAGAAATAGCCAGTAGGCTCATGGTACACCGAAGAATACGTTAGGAGGCAGATCAGATGCTGGATTTCATTACCGGACCACTTTTCATTATTTCAATTGCCGTATTTGTCGTCGGCCTGCTTGTACGCGCGGTTTTATACGTGCGCGGCCTGGATGCACGCCTTGAACGCGTGGCCTACAGCTATCATACCGAGCGCTCCATCCCCGGTGCGCTTGCTTCCATTTTCAAATGGCTTATCCCTGGCGGAACCAGCGGCTGGCGCGCCCAACCGGTTGCAACCATCCTTTTCTTTCTTTTGCATTTCGGCGCTGTGCTTATACCGCTGTTTCTTCTTGGGCACACGGTTCTGCTTGAAACCTATGTGGGGATAAGCCTGCCGTCGCTTCCAGGCGGCGTTGCCGATGTGCTTGCCATCATGGCTCTTTCCGGCATTGTTCTGCTTGCCTTGCGGCGTCTTTCCTCACCGGCGCTCAGGCAGCTCAACAGCGGCCAGGATTGGCTTATTCTGCTTTTGACCTTTCTGCCCTTTGCCACGGGTCTTATGGCGCGCCTTGACGGCGGCGCCTACCAGACGTGGATGATAGCCCATGTGCTCAGCGGCGAACTGTTTCTTCTGCTGGCCCCCTTCACCAAGCTTTCGCACATTGTCCTCTTCTTTATGTCTCGTGCGCAGATCGGCATGGACTTTGCCATCAAAAGAGGCGGCGCAACGCGCGGCGGCGCTTTCCCCTGGTAATCGGGGCAAACGAATTATCTTTTCGCCAGAAAGGAGCGAACCATGTCCGAATTGCTGTGCACCCCAACCCCCGTCACCACCAAGGAAGGCATCCTTGATCTGCTGAAGGACAAGGGCGGGGCGCAATACTATGCCCAGATGAAGGAAATGAAGGTCGACCAGGAAGCCCTGGCCCGCGACCTGGAGCAAACCTGCAAATCGCGCACCCGCACATGGCTCAGCGTCTGTGCGCACTGCGCCATGTGCGCGGACAGCTGTTTTTTCTACCGCACCAACAACAACGACCCCACGCAGATTCCTTCGTACAAGATTCAGGCAACGCTGGGTGAGCTGCTGCGCCGTAAAGGCAAGGTTGACGCCGAGTTCATGATCAAATGTATGGACGCTGCCTGGGGCAAGTGCACCTGCTGCAACCGTTGCGCCGTTTATTGCCCTCACGGCATTGATACGGGCGTTATGTTCAGCTATCTGCGCGGCATTCTCTTCAAGCACGGCTTTATCCCGTGGGAAATGAAAATCGGCTCCGGCATGCACCGCGTTTACGGGGCGCAGATGGACGTGACCGAAGAAGACTGGGTTGAAACCTGCGAATGGATGGTCGAAGAGCAACAGGATGAATGGCCCGACCTGGAAATTCCTGTTGAAAAAGAAAACGCGGACGTCATGTACATTCTTAACGCCCGCGAAGTGAAGCACTATCCTGAAGACATCGCTCAGGCCGCCATTCTCTTTCATGTGACGGACACCAACTGGACTGTGCCGCGCGAAGGCTGGGAAAACACCTCTCTCACCATGTTTGCGGGCGACTGGGAAGGCTGCGCGCAGAACGTCAAACGCATCTACGCCGCCATTGAGCGCATCAAGCCCAAGGTTGTTGTGGGTACGGAATGCGGCCACGCCCACCGTGCAACAGTTGTTGAAGGCCCCTACTGGGCCGGACGCGAAAGCGGTGATCCGCCGGTGCGCTTCATGCACTATGTGGAATGGATCGCGGAGATGCTGCGTACAGGCAAGATCAAGATTGATCCTGCCAAAAAGCTCAAGATGCCCTGCACTCTTCAGGATTCGTGCAACTATGTGCGCAGCCACGGGCTTGGCAAGGCCACGCGCGATATCATGAGCTACATTGCGGAAGACTTCCGCGAAATGGACCCCAAGGGCGACCACAACTTCTGCTGCGGTGGCGGCGGCGGCCTTAACGGCATCGGCCTGTACCGCAAAGAACGCAACGTGGGCCTGAAAAACAAGCTGGACCAGATCAAGGCAACCGGCGCGGAACTGGTCATAAGCCCCTGCCACAACTGCTGGGACGCCATCCGAGATATGATGGAAGTCTACGAGGAACACAACATCAAGTGGTCGTTCCTCAAGCCGCTGCTGGTTGATATGATGATTATTCCGGATCACATCAACCACAACGAAGTATAAAAAATGGGCCGTCTGTGCGGCAGACGGCCCAACAAAACAAGGGTTCCCCAAAAGAACCTGAAAAAACTCGCCGTCTGCCGCGCCAGCATTTGTCCTTTTGCCTGGCGCGGATAACGGAGCGAACCACAGCCCTGACGGTCGGGTACTATCCCAGCCCGACCGTCAGGCGAGTATCAAATACGATAGCTATGCCATTGCGGCGCTGACGGTAGCAAGCAGCGCTTCGCTCGAACAGTTTTTTGAAAGAACGGGAATCCCCGTTCCAAAGCTCACAGGCCGGGGCCCAACAGATGTGCACACCACCGCCGGAAGCGACCTGGTGCTCGCATTGCGGCGCAAACGACTGTACATGATGGTGCCGGACGTTCCCTCCAGCTCCACATCAAAAACAACACAGTCGGGCCTGTCGCTGGCAATCTTGGCCAGGCTTTCAGCACAGGTGCTGGCGGTGCTTACCCGGTAATCACACTGCTGAAGGGTTTGAGACAGTCTGCTTTGGCTTTCGGCATCGCTGTCTACCAAGAGAATATGCTTTTGCATTGGTGCCTCCGAAGTCGGTCTCCGGCAGAAGCGGAGAAGAGGGTTGCGCCACCCTGCGGCGGGTGGCTTGCCGGGGCGCTGAAGCACTACTCTGTCGAACGGAACTGAGAGTCACAGCTTCGAGCGAACTGTTCATGGAACGGGCGACCATATCCCAAGCGTCCAGCGCAGTTTTGCCCCTGGGGGCAACATTGCTGACACCAGGCAGGGAAATGCCGCCTTCAACTGCAATAATTATGTCGGCCAGCGTTATCTCGTCAGGAGTGCGCGCCAGCATGTGCCCTCCGGCAATGCCACGAACGCTTTTGACAATGCCCTCTGACTGAAGCAGCCGCATGATTTTTTGAACAAACTTTTCAGATATGCCGGTGCAGACCGAAAGTTCGGACGCAGAGGCAGGGATTTCGTCATCTTGTTCAGAAAGGCACAATAACAAGTGCAAGGCATGGCAGGCCATTGTCGAAATACGCATAGTCATTCCTTATTTTGCAGGAGACAATAACTATCTCTAAACCGTATCCGTCTAATTTAGACTGTTCTACTCAACTTTTTAGCGCACCATAATTATGGCGTCAAGCGGGTACCTGCCTGCCAAAATGAACGCCATTGGCAAAATTTCGTCATGCTTTCAATGATGTGAATAGTTTCGCAACCTTTTGACGAAGAAAAAAAAATACTGCCCATAGCAAATATAATGTGTTAGATTTGTGCGTCATTAGTCATAGCTAGCCGCAGCATCGGCGCAGAGACGCCGCCAGTCATGGCAGATGGAAATTATTCAATCTGCACACAAGAGGGACCCGCAATGAAGCTTTCTGCAAAAACCCGGTATGCCGCCAGGATCCTGCTTTTTCTGGCAAAAAACGGTCTTGAGAAACCGGTCTCTTCAAGCCAGTTGGCTGCACAAACTGGCATAAGCTCGCAATTCAGCGAACAGATTTTGCGCCAGCTGCGTCTGGCTGGCATAACGGGCAGCATCCGTGGGGCCAAGGGCGGTCATGTGCTTTTGCGCAAGCCCGAAGAACTCACATTTGGGTGCATTGTCAAATTGATGGAAGGCGGCATTGAACTGACAAACTGCATGGAAAAGCCCGGCGAGTGCGCGCGCTTTGATGAATGTGAAGTCCGAAAAGCCTGGGAGAACCTGCAGGCGACGCTTGATGGCGTTTTTGAGTCAATTACCCTGCGCGATCTCATGCATGACCCGCACATTCTCCTGTAGGAAGCACGATTTCAATCGCAGAATCCGTTTATACAAGCATACCACTTGACACACAAAGGTCGGCCTACGCCGACCTTTTTTATTATCTCAATATTACTGATAAATTTTATCATACCAAAAAAGTATATAATTTTTCATCCCAAGCTTGTTAAAAAAATTTTTAGTTTGCTTGAAAAAAAAATTTTATAGGTGTAATCTACTTGATTTAGTTAAATAAAATTAGGTTAATCCTGATTAAGTTTACTGTATTGTTTCCATCTGACATCTTTGCATTTTTTGTAATTTTGAGTATCAGGGGGGTCACCGTACACCTTGACTATGTCGACTATTGTGATCAATTCCTGATTACAACGGTCAGATTTGACTCAGGCGTCGGCCCACTAAAAGGAGAGGTTGCAGGCAGGCAGACGCATGCCGGGCTTGAAAGCGTGTCGGCTGTGCCGGCCGCAACTAACCCACGATCTAGCGGCATCTTGACCCCACGGGAGTAAACGCATGACCACACTTTTTTACATTCTTGGCTATCTGGCGGTAGCCGGCTTTTTCTGCATGGCCTACCTCAAGATCAAATCGTATCTTGCAGCCAGCCCCCTGCACGTACGCTGGGAACTGTACCCCGTGCCTCACGAAGGCTCCAAGACGGTGTACGGCGGCAGCTTTATGGAAGAAAAGGACTGGTGGACCAAGCCTCGTCACATCGCTCACATGGGCGACGTCAAGGCGCTGCTGACCGAAGTGCTTTTCTTGCATGCCACTTTTGAACACAACCTCAAGCTCTGGGTGCGCACCTACCCCTTCCATGTGGGCATGTACATGCTCATGGGCGGCACCATCGTGGTGCTGTTTGCCGCCATCGCGCAGATTCTGGGCCTCAACCCCCAGGGCGGTCTGATGATCTTTGTCGGCAATGTTATCAGCGCCTGTGCTCTTGCTGGCACGCTGTGCATCATTGTGGGCGGCGTCAGCCTTGTTTTGCGCCGTCGTGCCGATGAAGGCCTGCGCCGCTACAGCACCCCCGAGCATTACTTCAACCTGCTCGTCTTCGTGCTCTTCGGCGTGCTGGGCCTGGCTGCCTGGGCTTCCGCTCCTTCCTACTTCGAGCTGGCCCGCACCTTCATGTACAACCTGATCACGTTCCACTTTGCCCCGCAGACCAACGTGCTCTTCAGCCTGCACCTGCTGGTGGGCTTCTTCCTGCTGATCTGGATCCCCATGACCCACATGGGCCACGTCTTCATGAAGTACTTCACCTACCACGACATCCGCTGGGGTGACGAACCCACCAACTACAGCCCCAAGAACCAGCAAAAGATCATGGACGCCCTGAAGTTCAACGTCACGTGGTCTGCCGATCATATCAATGGCGATGGCCAACCCAAGACCTGGGTTGACGTGGCCACCACCAATCCCGCAGCCCCCAAGAAGGAAGACTAGGGAGTTCCATCATGAAAGATAATCTGCAATTGAAAGATGTTTCCACTGCCGAAGGGCAGATGGTCAGCATTGACCTCAAGGATATTCCTGAGCTTCCCCTGGACGTGCACACCATGCCCTGGAAGCCCTTCACCGAAGAGCAGAAGCAGAACACCGCCTGCATCCTTGACGATGTGTGCGTGCTGAATATTCCTGTGCCCAAGAACAAGGAAGAAGAAGAGGAACTGGTCAACAAGTTCCTCAACGGCATGCGCAAGCTGTTCAGCAAGGAAAACAACTGGACCTTCCTGCCCATGCTCGAAACCAGCATGGACTACTGCGCCCAGTGCAACTCCTGTTCTGACGCCTGCCATCTGTACGAAATGTCGGGCAAGAACGAGATGTACCGGCCCAACTTCCGGTCTGAAATCTTCCGCCGCATCTACAAGCAGTATGTGAAGAAAGAACCCTTTGCCAAATGGCGCTACGGCGACATGGGCCTGAACTGGAAGACCGTGGCCCGCCTGGGCGAACTGGCCTACCGCTGCAACCTTTGCCGTCGCTGCGCGCAGACCTGCCCCATCGGTGTGGACAACGGCCTGCTGGCCCGCGAAATCCGCAAGCTTTTCAGCCAGGAGATGGGCATCTACGCCCGCGAACTGCACGAAAAAGGCACCATGAACCAGATGAAGTGCGGGTCTTCCACCGGCATGACGCCTGAAGTGGTGAAAGAAAACGTGGAGTTCATCGACGAGGACTACACCGAAATCACCGGCGTGGGCATCCACACTCCCTTCGACGTGCAGGGTGCAGACATCATGCTGCTGCACAACGCTGGCGAAGTGATGGCCTGGCCTGAAAACATCGCCGCCTTCTCGCTGATCTTCCAGGAAGCCGGTCTTTCCTGGACGCTCTCGAGCAAGGCCCTGGCGTACGACGGCGTCAACTACGGCGTGTTCTACGACGACGCCCAGACCGCCCGTATTGCCCTCCAGCACATGATGGCCGCCAAGGAACTTGGCGTGAAAAAGATCGTCATCGGTGAATGCGGCCACGCCCACAAGGCCCTGACCGTTATCGCCGACCGCGTTATCCCCTTCGAATATCAGGTGCCGCGCGAAAGCTGCTACGTGACCCTGCACGACATCGTCATGTCGGGCCGCCTGAAGCTTGATCCTTCGCGCAACAACTTCCCTGTGACCCTGCACGACCCCTGCAACATCGTGCGTCTCATGGGCATTGTTGAACCCCAGCGCGAAATCGTGCGCAAGATTGCGCCCATGTTCCGCGAAATGCCCTGCCACGGTGTGGACAACTACTGCTGCGGCGGCGGCTCCGGCTTTGCCATCATGACCCGCAACAACATCGAGCAATGGCGCGGCAACATCTCTGGCCGCAAAAAGATGTGGCAGATCGCCGAAGCTTTCAAGGATTGCCTTGGACCGGAAACCCGCAAGTACATCTGCGCTCCCTGCTCCAACTGCAAGGGCCAGATCCGCGAAATGCTGGAACACAACGATCTGTACACCAAGAACAACTTCGCTTACGGCGGCCTGGTGGAACTCATCGTCAACGCCATGGTCAACGTGAACCCCGGGTTCATCAAGTTTGAAGGCGAAGAAGAATAGTTTCCCAGCCGTGGGATAAATAGAAAAGGGGGCGCAAGCCCCCTTTTCTATTTATGTGCGTTGCCATCGGCGATGCGATCAGAAATCAGGAGCAGGCTGCGGCTTGTCCGCGCCGACGAGCGACTGATTTCTGTGTTTTCTGCCCGGCGGTCTGCCGCCGCTGGCAGCGCAAAACCCGTGCAACGGGGTTTGTCATCTGAATGATAAAGGGGGCGCAAGCCCCCTTTTCTATTTATGAGCGTAGCCATCGGCAATGCGATCAGAAATCAGGAACAGGCTGCGGCTTGCCCGCGCCCTACTTGCCATCCGGCGCATTGGTTGCTGCGCACGAAAGCCATATGCCCACCGTCACGCAGGCCAGACCTGCAATATGTGTCCACAAAATCTGCTCACCAAGCACCAACCACGAAAGCGCCACGCCGCTCAGAGGCACCAAACCCGTAAAGGCAGCGGCTGCACTGGCCTGCACCTGAGCAATCCCACGAAACCACAGCACATACGACAGATAGGAAACCGCTGCGCCATAATAGGCAAGCCCCCAGATTGCTGCGGCAGACAAGAAGGTGAAGTCAAAGTCTCGAGCCTCAAACAAAGCCATGGGCAGCAGCATGATGAAGGCGTAGAATGATAAGATTGTCGTACGCCGCAAGGGTGACATGGGGCAGCAGCGCGCCTTGCTGAGTACGGAAAATGCCGCCTCGCACAATACAGCCGCCAGCACAAGGCCGTTGCCCAGCAATGAGCGCCAGGCCTCGCCTCCGCTTGCTGGCGTGGTTTCCACACCCACGGCACCCTGCGCTGCTAGAAAGGGCGTAAGATTAATGGCGAGCAGGCCCAGACTCACGCAAGCAATGCCCGCAATGCGCCGCAGCGGCGGCCTCTCCCGGAGCATGCCCCAAGCCAGCAAACCGATAACCGCTGGCGCGGCGCTGCTCATCAAACCCGCAGAAGCAGCGCTGGTGAAGCGAAGCCCTTCAAAGGTGCAGATGCGGTACAGTGCAATGCCGCACAATGCCTGGAGGGCCAATGTCGCATGGGTGCGCCCGTCAAGCGCCCCTTTTTCACGCCGCAGCCACAACTGCGGCAGCATCACCAGCAGCCCGACCCCAAGGCCAAGGCCCGCAGCAAGAAACACAGGCAGGCTGCCCACCAGCAGTTTTCCCGCCACCACCGCACTGCCAGCGATGCTCATGGCAAGGGTCAGGCTGATCCATGCTCCCCAGGGGCGCGCTTGCCCCAATTGCGCTGATTGTTCCACTTCCCCAGCAGATCTCGCAGCCGCAGTACCTTGCGCACTGTTTTCACACACGCTCATTACTTTCTCTCCTTGTAATGCCCGCACAATGCATCGGCATGTTGAGCGTCTTCCGGCACGTATTGCCATCTGACGTTTGAGAGGCTAGCGTAGTTAAAGTGGTTTTTATAAGCGCCACTTTTTGATATTTTTTACCATACCAATTATAGGTGCGCCATGTGGATCAGCCTTGATGCGGATAGCCCGCTTTCATTGAACCGCCAGATCGGCTCACAGATCAGGGAGCTGATTTTGCGCGGACATCTGGCCTCGGGCGACCGCCTGCCTTCCACCCGGCAACTGGGCAAAGATCTGCATGTGGCCCGCAGCACAGTCATTGAAGCCTATGATCAGTTGCTTGCCGAAGGCTATCTTGAATCGCGGCGCGGCTCCGGAACGCACGTGGCGCAGGGCATACGGCCCCAGCCGCAAGTGTACGGACAAAAAACAACGGCAGATAATCATGCGCTCGATAATGCCCGCGCCGACCCGCCAGGGCTTGTGAACTTTCAGTCCGGCATTCCGGCTCTGGAGCATTTTCCAACGGCGGAATGGGGCAGACTCTATCGGCAGGTGTGTGATACGTTGCCAGCCTCGGCTCTGCGCTATTGCAGACCGCCAGGCGTTGCTGAATTGCAGGAGGCCATTGCCGGATGGCTGCTGCGCATGCGGGGCCTGCGCGCTGCACCGGAGCAGATTATGATTACCACAGGCGCAACCCAGGGGCTAAGGCTTGTGGCGCGCCTGCTCAACCGCCCGGATGCTCTGGCAATTGTGGAAGACCCAGTGCATCGGGGGCTGGTGGAAGTGATAGCGCGCACCGGGTACGCTATTGAAGGCATTGCCGCAGACGCGCAGGGGATGGACATCAGCCTCCTGCAAAACATCTCTGAGCAAACCGCCCGCCGATGCGCCTTTGTCTATGTAACCCCTTCGCACCAGTATCCGACCGGGGGCATCCTCTCAGCGCAGCGGCGTCAGGGATTGGTGGATTTTGCCCGACAGCGCGACTGCATGGTGGTGGAGGACGACTATGATGGCGAATTCCGTTTTGAGGGAACGCCCGTCAGCGCCCTGCGCGAGCTTGCGCCCGACAGGGGCATATATATTGGTTCATTCAGCAAGATTCTGGCTCCAGCCCTGAGGCTGGGCTTTGCCGTGATACCCCCGGATATGGTGCGCCCATGGGCCGAAGAAAAGCAGTACACGGATGTGCACACCGACGCGCTGTCACAACGCACGCTGGCCGCCTTTATCTCAAGCGGCGGGCTTGAGCGGCATATCTGGAAAATGTGCAAGCTGTATAAACGCAAAAGGCTCTTCCTGCTGGAATGCCTGCGGCGGTACTTTGGCGACAACTTCACAGTCAGCGGGCAGGCTGCCGGGCTGCATCTGGTGGCGGGATTTCCCGGTATCCGCTTTTCAGACGGAGTACTCGCGGCCATGCGCGCGCAGGGCGTTCGGGCCGTACCGGTGGAACACCATTCTCTGTGCCGCAACGGCGCGCACGCGCACGAACTGATACTGGGTTATGCGCACCTTTCGGAGCAGTCCATGGAGCGCGGGGTGCATGCCCTGCGAGGGGCCATTGCGCAGTGAGCAGAGAGTTTTAATGGAATATCTTTTTTTGCAAGGCATTCGGCGGCTTGCCGCCCTGCGGCCTTTCAATCGCCGCGCCGTGCGCGCATTGACAGGATGCCCGCAATGAGGCAATAGAAAAGCCTTCATCCACAAGCGGCGCATCATTTGTGCGCACATCTTTTCTCGCGGAGGGCGGAGATGAAAAAAGGTATGACTTGGCTTGCTGCAATGGCATTCTGCGTGGCAATTGCCGCGCCCGCAATGGCTGCGGATCCCATTAAAATCGGCGTTGCCGGCGCGCACTCCGGCGATCTGGCCTCCTACGGTGTTCCCAGCCTGAACGCCGCCAAGGTTGTGATTGCCGAAGTGAACGCCAACGGCGGCGTGCTTGGCCGTCAGCTTGAACTGGTCGCCCAGGATGACCAGTGCAAGCCCGAACTGGCCACCAACGCGGCCACCAAGCTTATTTCCGAAAAGGTGAACGTGGTCATGGGCCACATCTGCTCCGGCGCTACCAAGGCGACCCTGCCTTTGTACACCGAAGCCAAGATCGTCTCCATGTCGCCTTCTGCCACGACCCCCAGCCTTACCGAAAGCGGCACCAACCCCTATTTCTTCCGCACCATCGCCAACGACAAGGCCCAGGCCAAGTTGACCAGCGACTTTATCCTGAACGGCCTCAAGGCCAAGAAGGTCGCCTACCTGCATGACAATGGCGACTACGGCAAGGGCTTTGTGGACAACAACCGCGAAACCCTTGAAAAGGCTGGCGTGGAAACCGTTCTGTACGAAGCCGTTACGCCTGACGCTGTGGACTTCTCCGCTGTTGTGCGCAAACTGCGCCGCGCCCAGCCCGACATCCTCGTGTTCGGCGGCTACCAGCCCACCGCTTCCAAGCTGTTGCAGCAGATGCGCCGCGACCGCGTGACCACCGCCATGATCGGCCCCGACGGCCTCAAGGACGATGCCTTCATCAAGATGGCTGGCAAGGACGCCGAAGGCGTGTACGCCTCCTATCCCAAGGACACCAGTAACCTGCCCGCCTACAAGCATGCCCACGAAGGCCATGTGAAGATGTTCGGCAGCGATCCCGGTTCCTTCTACTACAACGGCTACGCCGCTACCCAGGCTCTGGTGAACGCCATTGCCAAGGCTGGCTCCACCGACGCCGCCAAGGTTGTGGAAGCCCTGCACACCAACCCCGTGGAAACCCCGCTGGGCAAGCTGACCTTCAGCAAGACCGGCGATGCCGCCGGTATGGGCCTTTCCATCTACCAGATCAAAGATGGCAAGTTCGTAGAGCTTAATCACAGCATTACCCTGGACTAAACGTCTACCGGGGCGCGGCCATGGCCGCGCCCCGGCTTTTCACGCATCGCCGGAAGCTGACGGCATTAACGGGACAGGCGGAACGAACAGGGACACCCCCCGTACCGCGCGCGAGTTTGCATGGACATTCAATTTTTTATAGAGCTCTTTTTCGGCGGTTTGACCCGAGGCAGCATTTATGCGCTGATCGCCCTCGGCTACACGCTGGTTTACGGCATTATCGGGCTCATCAATTTTGCCCATGGCGAAGTGTATATGCTGGGCTCATTCACGGCCCTGCTTATAGCTGGCGCGCTTGGCGTCTACGGCTTCCCTGCTGGCGGCATTCTTATTGTGGCGGCTCTTGCGGCCATAGTCTGGTGTTCCGCCTACGGCTATACGCTGGAAAAGGTCGCCTACAAGCCCCTGCGTGGCGCGCCGCGTCTGTCGCCGCTTATTTCTGCCATCGGTATGTCCATCTTTTTGCAAAACTATGTGCTGCTTGCGCAGACGTCCGACTTTGTGCCCTTCCCGAACCTGCTGCCAGAAATGAATTTTCTTGAGCACATCGACTACGTCATGGGTGCCAGCGACTTTCTCATTCTGATGGTCAGCACCTTTGCCATGGTTTCTCTCTCTCTCTTTATCCGCTACACCCGCATGGGAAAAGCCATGCGCGCCACGGCCCAAAACCGCAAGATGGCCCTATTGCTTGGCATCAATGCCGACCGCATCATCTCCCTCACGTTCATCATCGGTTCCGCCCTGGCGGCCCTTGGCGGCGTGCTTATTGCCTCGCACATGGGGCAGGTCAACTTTGGCATCGGTTTTCTGGCTGGGCTTAAGGCCTTTACCGCCGCAGTGCTCGGCGGCATCGGCTCCATCCCCGGCGCAATGGTGGGCGGGCTTGTGCTTGGCCTGGCCGAAAGCTTCACCACGGGCTATTTTTCCGGCAACTACGAAGACATGCTGGCCTTCGGCATTCTTATCCTTATTCTCATTTTCAGGCCCGACGGTATCTTGGGCAAAGCCACAGTGCAGAAGGTGTAGCCATGCAGCGCATACTTAAAGCCGCCATCGCCGCCCTGTGGTTCATGCTCCTCACCCTGCCGGTGCTGGGCATCAAGCTGAACGTGGCGGCAAAAACCGTTGTTTGGCGTTTTGACCGTATCTTCGCTCTGGGCGCAGGCATATTTGTACTTGCCCTTATCTGGGACTGGTGCTTCAGCCGCAAGGCATCGGGCATGAAGATCATCACCCTGCCCAAATGCCTCAACCTGGCAGAAATCATCGAAGCATTCAGAAATCGCGCTGGCCTCCGCCTTGGCGGGCTTGCCGCGCTGGCCGTTGTGCTCATCGGCATGCCTCTGGTCAGTTCCTTCTATCAGACCAACATCATGATCTCCGCTCTGCTGTATGTCATGCTCGCGCTGGGCCTGAACATCGTCGTGGGGCTGGCGGGCCAGCTTGTGCTTGGCTACGTGGCTTTTTACGCCATTGGCGCGTACACGTACGGCCTGCTGCACCAGTACTTCGGCCTGGGTTTCTGGACCTGCCTGCCCATCGGCGGTTTCCTTACAGTCCTTTTCGGCCTGGGTCTGGGCTTTCCCGTGCTGCGGCTGCGTGGCGACTACCTCGCCATCGTGACCCTGGGTTTTGGCGAAATCGTGCGCCTCACGCTGCAAAACTGGAACACCGTCACCGGCGGCCCGCGCGGCGTCAGCGATATTCCCCGCCCTGCCTTTTTTGGCATGAACATGGACATCACCCAGTCCACCACCTACATCTACTATCTGGTGCTGGCCGCAGTGGTGGTTACCATTGTGGTTATCACCCGGCTCAAGAATTCGCGCGTGGGGCTGGCCCTGCAAGCCCTGCGGGAAGACGAAATAGCCTGCGAGGCCATGGGCGTGGACATCACGCGGGTGAAGCTTTCGGCCTTTGCGCTCGGCTCCTGCTGGGCTGGCTTTGCCGGGGTAATCTTTGCCGCCAAGACCACCTATATCAATCCCTCCAGCTTCACCTTCATGGAATCAGCCATGATTCTTTCCATGGTGGTGCTGGGCGGTATGGGTTCCATTGCGGGCGTGGTCATTGCAGCGCTGATTCTCATTCTTGCCCCGGAATATCTGCGGGCTTTCTCTGACTACCGCATGCTGCTTTTCGGAGCGATCATGGTGATTATGATGCTCTTCCGGCCACAGGGCCTCATCAGCGGCGAACGACGCCGCTACCGCATCAGCAACCTGCACGGTGCTGAAGGAGGCCGCTGATGAAACCGGTGCTGGAAGTAAAGGATCTTTCTCAGGATTTTGGCGGACTCCGCGCGCTTAACGAGCTTTCGCTCACCGTGAACAGCGGCGAGATTGTTGCCCTTATCGGCCCCAATGGCGCGGGCAAGACCACGTTTTTCAACTGCGTGACCGGCATCTACACCCCCACAGAGGGGCAGATGTTTCTGCACGACGCCTCGGGCGACAAGCAACTGCTTAACGGCAAAAAACCCCACCTCATCACGGCCATGGGCATGGCCCGCACGTTCCAGAACATTCGCCTTTTCAGCGAAATGACCGTGCTTGAAAACGTGATGATCGGTCGCCACTGCCGCACCAAGGCGGGCATTTTTGGCGCGATCGTGCGCGATGGCCGCACCCGCCGTGAAGAGCAGGACTGCATTGACCGCAGCTATGAACTTCTGGAACTGGTGAAACTTCAGGAGTTCTGGAACGAAACGGCTAACAACCTGCCCTACGGCGCGCAGAGGCGGCTTGAAATCGCCCGCGCCATGGCGACCGAGCCGCGCATGCTGCTGCTGGACGAACCCGCAGCGGGCATGAACCCCCAGGAAACCAACGAACTCAAGGAGCTGGTCTGCTCCATACGCGACAACCAGCAGATCTCCATCCTGCTTATCGAGCACGATATGGGCATGGTCATGTCGCTTTCCGACCGCATCTACGTCATGGAATACGGCTCCTGCATCGCCACAGGCACCCCCGCTGAAATCCGCACCAACCCCCGCGTCATCAAGGCCTATCTGGGAGAAAGCGATGCTTGAGCTGCGTAACGTAGACACCTATTACGGCAACATTCAGGCCCTGCGCGATATTTCGCTGAATATTGAAGAAGGCGAAATTGTCACCCTGATCGGGGCCAACGGCGCGGGCAAGTCCACCACGCTCATGACCATCTGCGGCATCAACCGCCCCAGAAAAGGCGAGATACTCTGGTACGGCAAGCCCATTCATCAGTTGCCCCCGCACGAAATTGTGACCTTGGGTATTTCCCAGGTACCGGAAGGCCGCCTGATTTTCCCTGATCTGAGCGTCAGCGAAAATCTCGACCTCGGCGCATTTTTGCGGCGTGATCCGGCAGGCGTAAAGGACGATCTGGACTACGTGTTCAGCCTTTTTCCCATTTTGTCCGAGCGCCGCAAGCAGGCGGGCGGGACGCTTTCCGGCGGTGAACAGCAGATGCTTGCCATCAGCCGCGCCCTCATGGGCCGCCCCAAGCTGCTGTTGCTGGACGAGCCTTCTCTGGGCCTCGCCCCCATCATCATCCAGCAGATCTTTTCCATCATCCAGAAGGTCAATTCCAACGGCACCACTGTCTTTCTGGTGGAGCAGAACGCCAACCAGGCCCTGCGCATCGCCAACCACGGATATGTTATGGAAAATGGCCGCATAGTCATGCACGACACAGCCGCCAACCTGCTCACCAGCGAAGAAGTGCGCACTGCCTATCTGGGCATGTAGACCGCAATCCCCATAGCGGTACAAACCTGTGCCCTTGCCGCGACAGATAGTAAAGCGGCGCGTTTGCCTGACAAACGCGCCGCTTTTTATGTGCAATGTCAAACTGTAACGTGCATGCTCCTTGCGCATCCTCGTGACGCAGTACCGAACACGCGTCCTGCCCCACCACAGCCTACAGTCTACCTTTTCCTCAAAAGCAAAGCCGTTGCCGACTGGCAGTCGGAAACGGCTTTGGAGCAGTATCGAAGCTATTCACGGGGGAGGATTATCCCTCAACCCCGCAATAATCTGAAAGTTATCTGTAGTTTTGCCCTAGACTTCGCTGATGATGGGCACGACCACGGGGTCACGCTCCAGCACACGGCGGAAGAAGCGCCGCAGCGAAGAACGAATGCCTTCCTGCAAGCGTCCAAGCTGACCGGGGCGGACCGCTTCAATTTCGTCCAGCACCAGGCACTTGGCGTCTTCCAGCAAATGACTGTAGTGCTGCTCGAACACAAAGCCTTTAGAGATCATTTCCGGACCGTGCAGTATGCTGCCGGTTTCTGAATCAACCACCAGCACCACAATGACCATGCCCTCATCACCCAGAATGCGGCGCTCCTTAAGCACGGCATAGCCCACATCGCCCACGCCCTTGCCGTCCACGAGCGTACACTCGACAGGAACGCGCTGTTCCAGACGGAAGGAATCTTTGAGCAGGGTAAGGGGCAGGCCATCTTCCAGCAAGATGACATTGTCCTGCTCCACGCCGCATTCAACAGCAAGACGGCCATGCTTGACCAAATGCTGGTACTCACCGTGCACAGGTACAAACAGCGTGGGCCGCACGGCTTCAAGCATGTCGCGCAGTTCTTCGCGCTGGCCGTGGCCCGATGCATGGATGGCGTGCACGCTTTCGTACAGCACTTCCGCGCCGATACGGTACATTTCGTTGATCAACCGGGAGATAGCCTTGGCATTGCCGGGGATCATGCGCGAACTCATGACCACGGTGTCGCCCTTGCGGATCTCCAGCTGTCTGTGGCCGCCAAGCACCATGCGCGACAGGGCGGAGAGCGGTTCGCCCTGCGCGCCTGTCACCACCAGCACAATCTGGTCATCCGGCAGGTCGGGTACGCCGTTGTGCGCGTTGAAAAACGAAGGCGGCAGCTTGGCAATGCCAAGATCCCGGGCCATTTCAATATTGTTCGCCAGCGACTTGCCGCTGATGACCACCGTGCGCCCATGCTCGCGCGCAAGGTCAAAAACTTCCTGAATACGCTGAATATGGCTGGAAAACAGCGTGATGACGATGCGCCCTTCGGCCTTGGCAAATATTTTGTCCAGCGAGTCCTTGACCTCGCGCTCCGTGAGGGAACGCCCCTCGCGCACGATGTTGGTGGAATCCGAAAGCAGCAGCCGCGCGCCTTCCGGCCCGGCAAAGTTGCGGAAAAGATTCAGGTCAGTGCCTGTGGTGTCCAGGGGATGCGGGTCAATCTTGAAATCGCCGCTGTGCACCACACGGCCCACAGGCGTTTCTACGCCCAAGCCAAAGCCTTCGGGAATGGAGTGACAGACGGGGAAGAAATGAAAGGTCAGGTCGCCCAGGGGCAGCACGGTATTGATATCAACGGGGCACAGCTCCACCCAATCCAGAATTTCCCGTTCCCTGAGCTTGTGTTCCACAAGCGCCAGGGTAAAGCGTGAGCCATAGATGCGGGTTCCCTTGATTTCAGGCACAATCCAGGGCAGCGCACCAATGTGATCCTCATGCCCGTGCGTCAGCACAATGCCGAGCAGCTTGTCCTTGATGCCGCTGACCGCGCCAAAGTGCGGAATGACAACGTCCACGCCAAGGTGGGCGTCGTCAGGAAACATGAGGCCGCAATCAACCATCACCACACCGCCGGAGGTTTCCCACAGCTGGCAGTTGAGGCCGATCTCTCCCAGCCCCCCGAGGGGGGTAATGTTCAAATAAGGTTCATTCATTCGTAATCGCTTTTGGGCGGCGCGGCTGGGGTCGTGCCGTCGCTCAACGCCGCATAAGATCAGGGTGAAATTCGCCCATGGCCACATATAATTGCGCCAGAGCGGTCAGATAATCGGCTTTTGCTCCTGTTAACGTCGCCTGAGCGGTGGTGAGCTTGGACGAAGCGTCCAGCACGTCAAAGTTGGTGCCCACCTGCTCCTGATAACGAGCCAATGCCACATTGTATGCCTCAGTAGACTGCTCCACGCCCTTTTCCGCCACGGTTATCCGTTTTGCGGCTTCCTGCACGGCAAGCAGTTTCGACTTGATGTCGTAGCCAACGCTGAGTTTCAGGTCTTCTTCGGCATAGCGCATCTTTGTGACCAGCCAGCCTGCCTCTTTGTCGGCATAATACGTGGTTCCCCACTGAAAAACGTCCCAGGTGGCACGGGCGCCCACTTCCCAGACGGAGCTGCGTGAACCCCGGTCGCCCTTTTCCTGCAGATCAAGCGAATTACCGCTCTGCGAAACATTGTAATAGGCTTCCACCTGCGGATAATAGGCGCTCTGCACGGCCTGCTGCGATTTGCCCGCGATTTCTACCGAACGCGCCGCCATGTAGAGATCGGGCCGCTGGCGGTAGGCCGCTTCAAGGCACTGCTCCAGTGAACGGGTAAAGGGCACATGGGCAAGCGTGCCGGTAAACTTGATCTTGGCCGTGGCGGGCAGCCCCAGCAGAGTATTCAGCTTGGCAAGGCTCGTGTCGCGGCTGTTTTCGACCTGAATCAAGGTATTCTCGGCCTGACGCACGTCCACCTCTGCCTGGAGCACATCCAGCCGGGGGCGAAGCCCCACACCAAAAAAGGCAGTGGTGATGCGCAACTGATCCTGCAACCGGGCCAGAGCATCGCGCTGGCTGCGCACACTTTCTTCGTACCGCAGATAATTCAGAAACTGGGTCTGAACGTTTTCTGTCATGGACAGTTCGGCATTACGCACAGAGGCTTTATCGCTGTCAGCCTGAAGGGCCGCTTTCTGATAGTTGGCCAGGAGCTGAAACCCTTGAAACACGGGCTGAGAAATTTCAACGGCCCAAGTGTAGGTGCCTTTTTCCGCTGGTCTGCTACTGCTGGGCAAGGCGGGCGATGTTTTTCTTTCCTGCTTGGAGGCGGAATACGTTGTGCCAAGCTTGGGCCCAAAAGCCCCGCGCGCAGATTTGCGCGCCTCTTCAGAAGACTGCCCCTGCGCCTCTTGCGAACCAAGGCTCGGATTATGCCGCAAAGCGCGATCCACAGCATCGGGCATGGAAACTGCCCCGGAAGGCAAAGCATTGTCCTTGCCCGAAGGCAAGGTTCTTCCGCTAAAAACGGGCACGGCGGCGCTGCCCGAGGGGCGCGCTGCAACAGAAGAATCGGCAAACGCGGCGTTGCTGCACACAGGCCCAGCAAGCGCACCAACAACAAGAAACACGAGGCCCAGTTCAGGAATGCGTTTCATATATTTACAGACGGAATGGTTCCGTTACCTTTAAAAATTACTTCGACCCGGATTACATACACCGCAGAAGACGGCATTGGCAACACTTCATGGAAAAAGATAATTTTACGCAAAACGACAAAACAGGCATTATTTCAAAGATATTTTTATTCAGCACCTGCAGAATAATAACTATTTTTACATGTACTGTTTACAGAATAAAGAACCATAAGGCGTAACTATCGCGCCTTAGTATACATCAAATGAGGTCAATTTCAACAACAAACAGACGTGCGTATAAAATTGAATTTTAGATAAGATTGCCGCATCTGTTTCAAACCCCGCCAAACAAGATTGCAGTGACACCTAAAATTCCCTGGCCCTAAGGAGCCGCAAGGGGATTCTAAAAAATTTCTTGAAAGTTTACCTCAGTCGTAGCATGCTGCGCAGCAGAGTCCTTGCGGGATTCCGCAGCTCCGCCGTGACGGTTGGCGCATCTTTGCGTCTGCCGTGCTGGCATTTTTTGCGGCGCACTGAAACAGACCACAGTTGTTGCGCAGATATGGAGAACCTCATGGAATTCAGTTTTTTTTCGATGATCGCCCAGGCAAGCCTGGTGGCCAAGGCGGTGCTGGCGTTTCTGGTCATGATGTCCATTGGGAGCTGGGGGCTGATGATCCAGAAATTCATCGGCTTGAGCGCAGCTAACAAAAAGGCTCTCAGCGGCACGGAAAGGTTCGAGAAGGCGGCCAATCTGCGCGAAGCCGTGCAGTCCTTGGGTTCCGACCCAACTTCCCCGCTGTACTACATCGCCCACCAGGGCGTTCTTGAATTCAACCGTTCCAAAGAACTTGGCAACAGCAGTGAAGTAGTGGTCGACAACGTTCGCCGCGCACTGCGTCAGGGTGTGGGCACGGAACTGGCCCGGCTGCAAAGCTCGCTGTCTATTCTGGCCACCTGCGCCAACACGGCCCCCTTTATCGGCCTGTTTGGCACGGTCTGGGGCATCATGAGCTCCTTCCACTCCATCGGCATGCTCAAGTCGGCCTCCCTGGCCACCGTTGCCCCCGGTATTTCGGAAGCTCTGGTTGCCACGGCCATCGGCCTGGCTGTGGCTGTTCCGGCCACCATCGGCTTCAATATCTTCATGGGCAAGCTTTCGCAGGTTGATACGCTGCTGGTGAACTTTGCCGGCGTGTTCCTCAACCGCGTCCAGCGCGAAATCAACGCCCACCGCCCCGTGCAGCGCACGGGTGCAACGGAGATGTAGCATGGGCGCTAGTGTTGGCGGCGGCAACAAGTTTGTTTCGGACATCAACGTCACGCCCTTTGTGGACGTCATGTTGGTGCTGCTGATCATCTTCATGGTGGCTACCCCCATGATGAGTCAGGGGCTGGACGTGGATCTGCCGCAGACCAAGCAGGTGGAAGTGCTTTCTACCGAGGCCGACCACATGGTGTTGACCGTGCGCAATGACGGCAAGATGTACCTTGACGAGTACCCCGTGGACACCATGGAAGACCTTGAGGGGTACTTGCAGCGTCTGGTCAAGGAAAAGAACAAGACGCTCTTTCTGCAGGCCGACAAGGCAGTGCCTTACGGCACCGTTGTGGAAGTCATGGGTCACATCAAGGCCGTAGGCATCGAAAAGCTCGGCGTGATCGCCGAACAGCCCGATGATGCCTCGCCCAAGGGCGGCAAGCCCGCACGCGCCCGAAAATAGGATTGCTCTATGCGCCTGGCCTCATACGTTCTTTCATTCTGCCTGCACGCAGCCATATTTTTGCTGATATGGTTCTGGCCCAGCAGCCCGCCCATCAAGCTGGACACGCCTCCAGTCATGATCAGTCTGGTTGAGGGCGCCACAGGCGGCAACCGCACCCCCTCGCCCATTCTCGGGCATATGGGGCAGCCCGGCGATGGCCCCCTTGCGCCTACGCCGCCCGCTCCCAAGGCAGAAGTGGCAGCGCCCGAGCGCGTTGAAGTCAAAGAGCCCAAACCTGTTCCGCCGCAGCCCAAGCAGGATGCAGCGGCTGTAAAAAAGCCCGAGCCCAAGCCCGAGCCGAAACCGCAGCCCAAGCCGGAACCCAAGGAAGAAGCTAAACCCATCGCGCAGAAAAAAGAAGACAAGCCCAAGCCCAAGGAAGAACCGCAGAAGGAAGCTCCCAAGGATCAGAAGAAGCCGGAGCCTCCCAAAGCGGACGCCAAGAAGGACGCCAAGGAATCCAAGGACGCCAAGTCCAACGTTGACCCTGTGGCAGCAGCCTTGCAACAGGCGCGCAAAGCCAGCTCGCGGGCTGATTCCGGCGACAGAGGCAATGCCGTGGAGCAGGCTCTTGCCCAGGCCCAGCGCCGCGCAGGCGGCAACAGGGGCGGCGGTGGCGGCGAAGGCGCCGGCCCTGGCGGCGGCGGCCTTGGCGATGTGTACATGGGACAGGTCATGCTGGCAGTACGGCCCAACTGGGGCTTTACCTCGGCCAGCCGCCTGAACCTGCGCTGCATCATCAACGTCAAGGTAGACGCCCAGGGAAAGCTGTTGCAGAATCCCGTAGTAACACACAGTTCGGGCAACGCGCAGTTTGACGCATCCGCAGCGAGCGCCATTGTGCGCACTGCCAATAGCGGCCAGTTCCCGCCTCCGCCTTCAGCGGACTACGGTGACCTTGATCTGGTGTTTACGCTTGACGAACTCATGGGCCGCTAAGGCGGCCACCTAAACGCGCAATTGGTAACGCGCGCATTCAGGAGGATATATGCCTTCCCAACCGCGCACGAACCTCAGCAGTCTTTGCATATGCTCAAGCCTCATCGCCGTGACGTTCTTTTACGTCACGGCGATCGGGGCTTTTGCCGCTTCTGCCGCCAGTGCGGATCAAAGCACCTATGCCGGAAACATGCTGGACAAAATTATTGAGATATGGGCCCCGCCCCCGGCGCTTAAAAGCGATTTCAGGGTGCGCCTCAAGGTCACGGTTAACGGGCGTGGGCAGGTTGAAGACTGCAAACCGGTCAAATCCTCGGGTCTGGAGGCTTTTGACAGTTCTGTATGCGGTGCGGTGCGGCAGGTTGGTTCTTTTGGAACACCGCCTTACGGCGCGCCCATGGACGTTCATCTGACATTCTGGAACGGCACCCCCAAGGGCAAGCCCAAGGCGGAAACCCTCAGTTCGGAAGAAGCGCTGCGGGCCGAGGTCAAGGCCAGAAACAAGGCCGAAGCCGCGCTTGGCGACACAAGAGCCGAAGCTGCTGAAGACCGCGCCCGAGAAAGAGCCGAAGCCATTGCCAGGGCCAACGGCAAGGACGCGCCGGAAGTAAGGGCCGCGCCGGTGGCCCCTGCATCGGCCCCCAAGGCAAATGCTGAAAGCAAGAAAAAGGGCGCAAAGGCTCCGGCCACGGCTCAGGCTGACAACGCACCAGCCACGCAGCTTATCGGCAGGAGCAGCCCCACCGCAGGAGAACAGGCCGCCCCTGCGGCAAAAGAAAAGCCAGCCCGGCAGGTGGACAATCTGCCCACCTATGGCGATCCGGACATGGAAGCCGCATCAGCGGCAGCGTCGGCTCAGACTCAGGCAAAAGAACAGCCCCCGGCAAAAACCGATGCAGCCCCCACGCCCTCTGACCGGGCCACGGTGGCCGCGCCGGGGACCCCTGCGCCAGGGGCAACGGCAGCTGGCACAACGGCATCTGGCGCATCCGGCGTTGATCGTGTAAAATATCGGCGTGACGCTACCCGGCAGGTTCGCGACGCTATCCTGATCCCTGCCGAAACAGAGCCGGGCGAATATCAGACACGCCTGAGGCTTACGATTTCCCCCCAAGGAGAAATCACAGATTTCAAGGTAATATCGCCCACGGGCGACAAGCTTCTTGACAAATATGTGCAGCGAGGCATACGCCGAGCAGGCAGCTTGCCCCCTCCGCCCGCCGAACTTGGGGGAACGCTGGACATCACCCTTACACTGGTGCGCCGCTGAGGCGTGCTGCTTGAACAAGGAATACTGACGCCATGAAAAAACAGCTTCTTCTCCTGACCCTGGGGTTCTGGCTGGCTCTCGGAAGCGGGGCGCAGGCCGCCATGCGCGTGGACATTTACGGTCCGGGGCAAAACATTGTTAACCTTGCCCTGGCGGCCCCCATCAAGGGCCCCTCTGCTGAAGCGAACAGCATGGGCACAGACCTGCAAAAAATCGTGCAGGAAAACCTGAGCTTTTTGCCCTTTATGCGTCTTACCGATCCCAGAGCAGTGCTTGGCGGCGTTGTTCTGCCCGGGTATGAGCCGCCGTCCCTCGATTTCAAGCGCTTCCAGCTTGCCGGGTCGGACATTGTGGTAACGACTTACTGGCCCGAGGGCGACAGCGGCACCCGCCCCGTGCAGATCCGCGCATTTGAAACCAACACTGGCGGGCGACTTTTCGGCAAGGAGTACCCCAAGGTTACTTCCAAAGACCTGCCCGAAGTGGCCGACCGCTTCTGCGCCGACCTGCTTGAAGCCCTTACGGGCAATGGCGCCTTCTTCCGCTCCACGCTTGCCTTTGTAAAAAAGACGGGCAAGATGAGCGCCAACGTATGGCTGGTCAAGCCCACCGGGCGCGACCTGCGGCAGATCACCAACATGCCCGGCGAGTCCATGTCGCCCGCATGGTCGCCTGATGGTCGCTTTGTGGTCTTTACCCACATTGACGAAAAATCCCATGCCCTCGGCGTTTGGGATCGCTCCAGCGGCAAAGTGCAGCGTATCCGCTTTCCCGGCAACGTGGTTATCGGCCCTGCCTTTATGCCTGACAACAAGGTGGCCGTGGCGCTTTCCAACGGCAAGTACCCTGTTATCTTCCAGCTGAACCACGTTTTCCAGAAAGAACGCGTGCTTGAGCAAAACGACTCCATCAACGTTTCGCCCACATTTGACAGCACGGGCACCAAGATGGCATTTACCTCTTCACGCCTTGGCGGCCCGCAGATTTTCCTCAAGGATCTGAGCAGCGGATCGGTCACGCGCGTGAGCAAAAACGGCACGTACAACACCGAGGCCAATCTGTCGCCTGACGGAACCCTGGTGGTGTACAGCCGCATGACCGATTATGGTCACCGTATTTTTGTGCAAGATATGCTTACCGGCATGGAACGTCAGGTTACTTTCGGCCCCGGCAGCGATGAACAGCCCGCTTTCTGCGCCGACAGTTACTTTATTGCGTTCTCGTCCACGCGCAGCGGTCACGGCATCTACCTGACCACCCGCCATGGCGGCGATGCGAAGCAGGTACCCACCGGTGGTGGTTCCGTCTACTTCCCGCGCTGGGGCATGCCCGGTCAGCAAAAATAGCTAAAAATTAACAGATAGGCCTCTTACCCGCATTTTTACTCGATTTTCCGGCCCTCAGGGGACGAAATGGGTAAAAAATATTTTACGAAAGTGCGTCGAAACCCCCTTCCACGCCTTGACAAAAATTGCGGGCCAGATACCATCTGTTATGCGAGGACGAAACGGCCTCGCGTGTGCAGAAAGGAAAGGTATCAATTTTTTTGGAGAATGAGCTGTTCAGGAGGACACACAATGAAACGCTATGCTCTTATTCTCGCTCTGGTTATGGCCCTTGCCGCCGGCTTCGGTTGCGCAAAGAAAACCACCAGCGAACCCGGCTATGACGATGGCCTGACCCCCGAAATGCGTGCGGCCATCCAGCAGATCACTGACGCCCGCGTCTACTTCGCTTTCGACAAATTCGACATCAAGCCCGAATACAAAGAAATGCTGAAGACCAAGGCCGATCTGCTGAAGAAGTACTCCTCTATCCGCGTGCGCATCGAAGGCAACTGCGACGAACGCGGCACCCAGGAATACAACCTCGCCCTCGGCGAACGCCGCGCCCGCGCTTCCTACGAATACCTGGTTACGCTTGGCGTGAATCCCAGCCAGCTGGAAATGATCAGCTACGGCAAGGAAAACCCCGCCGTGCAGGGTAACAACGAAGCTTCGTGGTCCAAGAACCGCCGCGACGACTTCCGCGTGATCGCCCACTAGTCTTTTTAAGATTAGTACTGAAAGAGCCGCCCTTTGGGGCGGCTCTTTTTTTTGCCCTGCGTACGGCCTGCAAAGGGCTTTACCCAGCACAACCTTTGCACACATATCTGCATCAGCATCTGGCGTTGTACGGCCTGCGCTGTCTTCGCCCCCTTTGTTCCACACTGCGTAGGAACATTGCGTGCAAGCATTGCCGCCCCATCGTGCGCGCCCAGTGCTATTTACCGCCGCAACGTCCTGTCAGCAGAGCAAAAAAATACCCAACTGTTACAGATATATGACTTTGCGCCAGGAACTTGCGGGCAGCGGCATCACAGGATACAGTGCAGACAACAGAGGTTACCTGCATGAAAATTGCCATTCTTGACGGTGCGGTGCTCAATCCCGGTGATGTGGATTGGGGCCCGATCACATCCCTTGGCGATGTGTCCATTTATGAAACCACTCCCACCGAAGCGGTTGCAGAGCGCACCCAGGGGGCAGACGTGGTGCTTGTCAACAAAACCCCGTTGACTGGCGCAAATCTTGCGCAACTGGACAGCAATGTCCGCATGGTTGGCGTTCTTGCCACCGGCTATAATATTGTAGATGTTGATGCGCTGGCCGCACGCAATGTTCCTGTATGCAACGTTGTTGCTTACGGCGTGAGCGATGTGGCCCAGCATGCAATGGCGCTCTTGCTTGAACTGTGCCGCCACACGAGCCTGCATTCCGAAAGCGTCAAAAACGGCGACTGGCTCAAATCCAAAAGCTGGTGCTACTGGAAGATCCCGCCTCTGTGCCTGGAAGGCCTGACCATGGGCCTCATTGGTTTTGGCTCCATAGGCCGCCGTATGGGTGAACTGGCCCACGCCTTTGGCATGAGCGTACTCGCCTACTGCCGCACCCCCAAGGATCCGCCGTCCTACGGCCCCTTTGCCTTTGCCACGCTTGAGCATCTGCTTTGCGCATCGGACGTGGTTTCGCTGCACTGCCCGCTGACCAAGGAAACACGCAACATCATCAATGCCAAAACACTTTCGTCCATGCGCAAAGGGGCTATTCTGCTGAATACCTCGCGTGGGCCGCTGGTGGATGAAGCCGCCGCTGCTGAAGCCCTGAAATCCGGGCATCTGCGAGGTCTTGGAACTGACGTGCTTGCACAGGAGCCTCCGCAGGACGACAATCCCCTGTTTTCAGCGCCCAACACGCTGATTACGCCGCACATTGCTTGGGCTACCACACGTGCGCGGCAAAACATCATTGACCTCATGGCGGAGAACATCCGGCGCTGGCAGGCAGGAACTCCCGTCAATGTGGTGAATGGGGTAAAATAAGCGCCAATCATGTACATCGATATACACACCCATGCCTTTCATCCCAAGATAGCGCACAAGGCAGTGGATCACCTGAATGAATTTTATAGCGTCAACTGCGCGGGCGATGGCACCATCGCCCACCTGCTGGAGCGCGAACGTAAGGCCGAGATGGAAAAGTGCGTGGTTTTGTGCGCAGCCACAGCACCGGCCCAGGTTATTCCGGCAAACAACTACGCCATCACCTTGCAAAAGGAGCATGCGGACAGGGTCATCGCCTTTGGTACGGTGCACCCGGGCTATGAAAACTGGGAGGCGGAGCTTAATCGCATCAAGGGCGCGGGCATCCGTGGCATCAAGCTGCACCCTGATTTTCAGAGCTTCTGGCTGGACGACCCTCGCCTTCTGCCCATTTTTGAAGCAGCGCAAAAAGACTTTGTATTTGAAATCCACATAGGCGACAGAACAACGCCAGCCCAAAACCCCTCCTGCCCTTACAAACTGGCGGCTATTCTGCGTCAGTTCCCCCGCATGAGGGTGATTGCGGCCCATTTTGGCGGCTACCGCATGTGGGCGCATGCGCTTGATGCTCTTGCTGGCAACAGGTTTGAAAACCTTTGGTTTGACACCTCAAGTACAACGCCCTTTGCCACCCCGCTGCTTGCCAAAAAACTTCTTGGGGCTTTTCCGCGAGAACGTATTCTCTTTGGCACAGATTGGCCGCTGTACGACCCTGTGGAAGAACGACAACGCCTGCAACGCCTTGCCAGCCTCAAGGATGCGGAGATGGAAACCATCATGAGCAACGCCACGTCCTTGCTGTGCGACAGTGCCCCGCAGGCGAAAAGCCAGCTCAGCCATTGACAGCCGACCCTCTTTGCGGGTAAGTGTCTTGCCAAGCCGGACGGCGGCAGCACTGCCAACCCCGTCAGGTCCGAAAGGAAGCAGCGGCAACAGACGTTGCCGGGTGTCCGGCCCACAAAAAACCGCAATGGTACCCCGTTGCGGTTTTTTGCGTCCTTGAAAAATCGCGACAATCACAGACCCTGCAAAAAGGAATTGCCGCCGCCCCCAGAGGGCACAGCGGCAATTTCGGTTCTGCTGCAGTTATGCGGGCAGATGCCTTGCTAATTCTGGTCCTTAGACGGCTCGTCCTCATCAACCATCACATCCACCTGATAAATACCGCGCATTTCGTCCAGGTGAGCGCGCATGGCCTTTTCCGCCAAGTCTGGGTCACGCTTTTTGAGCGCTTCGTACACGCCAACGTGGGCGCGGTATGAACGCTCGCTCTGCTTGCGCACCTGCAAAGAGGCGTACAGAGGCGTGATCAGCCAACCGGCAAAGCCTTCGGCCAAAAGCCCGAGAAAGTTGTTGCCCATGCATTCCACAAGATAGCGATGGAAATCAATATCCGCTTCGGCAAAAGCGCGTATTTCCGATGCGTCCAGCAATCTGCGCTGATTTTGCAGCTGCTCGTCAAGGCGGGTCAGTTGCTCATCAGTTATTTCAAGGGCCATGCGCCGCACCACGGCGGTTTCAAAAAAGAGCCGCAGATCGTGCAGTTGACGCCAGCCGTCAGGCGAGCTGGAGTAAATCTCGAGTGTAGCCCTCATCTCGCGCAGCAGGGGCTTGAGCGTCAGGCGGCACACGCGGGCGCGCATGCCGGGCGAGACCTCAATAAGGCCCATGCGCGCCAGACCGGAAAGAGCTTCGCGCACAGCAGGCCGGCCCACGCCGAACTCGTCCATCAACTCGCGCTCGGAGGGCAGCTTTTGCCCTACCTGATAAACGCCGCTCTGAATGTCATCCAGCAGGCAACTCAGCACTTCAGTGTGCACTCTGGGCCGCTGAATGCTGCGCTTTCTTCCGGCCTGTGCATCGGCATCCATATTTTTCGAATTTTCGGTATTCATGGCGAAATTCGTTTCTCCTTGAGGTCTGCGGTACGCCGCATCTTTTTGAAAAAACAAGAATTTGTATGAGTCAAAAAAGCAGTAATCCCATAAACCTTTACAAAATTTTCATAAGATATTTCCTTACCCCATGAATTTCTGTATACTTATACAAGAAGGCCGACACAAAATGCTGCGGCTGACCGGTTACTTCCGGCTATTGCCCGCAATGCCACATTGTTGCTGGCCCAAAAACTTTTTTGAGAGCATGTTCAACTGAGGCTGCCCAGCGCCCACAGGCGCATTTTTTACACTGTCACGGCAGACAAACAGATGAAGGAGCAAGTGATGTCACGTATCAAGAACCTGCGGGAAGAAGCCCTGGCCATGCACAAGGAATATCAGGGGAAAATTGAGGTTCGGGTCAAAGCCCCTGTGCGCGATAACGACGACCTCACCCTAGCCTACTCGCCCGGCGTTGCCGAGCCTTGCATGGAAATTCATAAAGATCCCGCAATGCTTGATGTTTATACAAACCACTCCAACTTTGTCTGCGTCGTTTCCAACGGCACTGCCGTGCTTGGCCTTGGGAGCATCGGCGCTGCCGCTGCCATGCCCGTTATGGAAGGCAAATCCCTGCTGTTCAAAACCTTTGGCGATGTGGATGCCTTCCCCATCTGCGTGGACACCAAGGACACCGGCAAGATCGTGGAGCTGGTTGAACTCATGGCCCCGACCTTTGGCGGCGTGAACCTTGAAGACATCAAGGCCCCTGAATGCTTTGTCATTGAAGACACCCTGAAAAAGAACGGCATCTTCAAAGGCCCCATTTTCCATGACGACCAGCACGGCACCGCCGTTGTTACCCTGGCCGGTCTTATCAATGCTCTGAAAATTGTTGGCAAAAAACTTGATGAAGTGACCGTTGTCACCAGCGGCGCTGGCGCTGCGGGTATTGCCATCATCAAGCTGCTCATGGCCGTGGGCCTCAAAAACGTCATCATGTGCGATTCCAAAGGCGCTATCTGGCAGGGCCGCCCCGAAGGCATGAATCCCTACAAGGATGAAATCGCCAAGCACACCAATCCCAACAAGATCAAGGGCGGTCTGGCCGAGGCCATCAAGGGCGCCGATGTCTTTATTGGCGTTTCCGCGCCCAACTCCCTGAATGAAGACATGATCCGCAGCATGGCCAAGGATCCCATTGTTTTTGCCCAGGCAAATCCCATCCCCGAAATCTGGCCCCTGCAGCGCGCCTTTGATGGCGGCGCAAAAGTGGTGGCAACGGGCCGCTCCGACTGCCCCAACCAGATCAACAACGTGCTGGCCTTCCCCGGCATCTTCAGGGGCGCCATTGACGTACGCGCCACCGACATCAACGATGCCATGAAGATCGCTGCCGCCACGGCCCTTGCCGAACTCGTCAAACCTGAAGAGCTCAGCCCCAGCATGATCATTCCTTCGACCCTGAACCCGGACGTGGCTCCACTGGTGGCGGCTGCCACAGCCAAGGCCGCCATGGAAAGCGGCATTGCCCGCGTCCACATGAATCCTGACGATGTGGCGGAAAACCTCAGAAAGCGTCTCGCCAAGCGCCGGGGGTAAAACTTCTGATCGCTGGCTGGTATCACCATTCAAGGGGTCGCGCATGCAGCGCGGCCCTTTTTTTGCCTGTCTTCCGGGCCAATATCCTGCGCAGTGCAAATCCGGCACGAGCCATGTTTAAACCTCGACAGAAAAAACATTCAGGAAAAACAACTCCCTGTTTGATCACTCGTTCTGTCGATAATACAGCATTTTAAGAAGTGATACCACGCAATATGCCTGTGGGCAATTACCTGCTGCGGCCCTATGTATTTCATAATTCGCCAGATCACTGACTGGTTGCTCAACCTATAAAAATTTATCGTTTCTGTAAAGACCTCTGACGCAAATTTGCAACAGGTCTGGCATCTTCGCCCCTTTCTTCCCAACATACCATCGCGGTATTTAAATAGTTTTTCTACTCAGCAAGGCATGAAAAAAATAAAAAAGGCGCCCTCAGCCGAAGCCAGGACGCCCTGTTTTTCCTATTGATGGAGGGGCTGAAACACAGACAGCATGTCTGCGAAAACTGTGTTTTGGCTGTAATTCCCAAAGCAAAGCAGACAAAAACGCTCGCCTCCTGCCCTGCCCCAAAAACTAATTAATGACCAGTGATGCCATATTTTTTGAGCTTGTATTGCAGCAGGCTTTTTGAAATTCCAAGATATTCTGCTGCCTTGACCTGCACAAGCTCCGCCCTCACCAGGGCACGGCGGATAAGCGCGGCTTCAATCTTTTCAAGCGTATCAGCCAGATCAAGCTGTACAGGCAGCAGATCCACCGCGCTTTTGAACTGCGATTCTTCATCGCGGATCTCGGCGGGCAGATTGTCCACGTCAATGACATTGCCCGGCACCAGCACAAGGCAGCTTTCCACCACGTTTTCAAGCTGGCGAATGTTGCCCGGCCACTCGTACCCCGTGAGGTAGTTCAACGCCTCCGTGCTGAAGGTCTTGGGCGGCATGGAATTGTCTGTGCAGACCTTTTCTACAAAGTGCGCCACAAGCAGGGGGATGTCTTCCCTGCGCTCGCGCAGGGGCGGCAGGGGAACCTGCACAACGTTAAGGCGGTAGTAGAGGTCATCGCGGAATGCCCCCTTCTCCACCAGCGCGGCAAGATCCTTGTTGGTGGCCGCCACCACGCGAATATCCACCTCAATTTCCTCGCCACCGCCCACGCGTTCAAAACGCCGTTCCTGCAAGACGCGAAGCAGCTTGACCTGAAGGTCAGGCGTGAGCTCCGCAATTTCATCCAGAAACAGGGTGCCGCTGTCTGCCTGCTCAAAGCGCCCGCGCCGCATGGCGACAGCACCCGTGAACGACCCCTTTTCGTGCCCGAAAAGCTCGCTCTCAAGCACGCCGGGGTTCAGAGCCATGCAGTTCACCGACACAAAGGGCTTGTCCTTACGGGGGCTGGTATAGTGGATGGCCCGGGCAACCAGCTCCTTGCCCGTACCGGATTCACCAGTAATGAGCACCGTGGAGCGGCTGGGCGCAGCACGCTCAACCATGAGCAAAACGTCCCGTATGGCCCTGCTGCGGCCCACAATCTTGTGGACGCCGTAGCGGTCTTCCATGACTTCCTGCAACAACCGGTACTGACGGTGCGCCCGCGAAAGCTCCACGGCATTGTGGATGGAAAGCAGCAGTTCGTCATTGGAAAAAGGTTTGGTGATGTAGTCAAATGCGCCGTAGCGCATGACCTCGACGGCACTTTCAATGGAGCCGAAGGCCGTCATGATAAGCACCGGAATGTACGGCCAGTTCTTTTTAACCCGCTCGAGCACTTCGCGCCCTGTGACCTTGGGCATTTTCATGTCGGTCACAATAACGTCCACTTCGCTTTCGTCCAGAAATGCCAATGCGGTTTCAGGGTCGCTGATGGCCGTGACTGCATAGCCCTCGTCTTCAAGCAGGGTTTGCAAAACCAGCAGATAGTTTTTTTCATCGTCAATGATCAGAAGATGCGCTTTTTCACTCATTATGTATCCTATGCGCCAGTTTGGGCTCTGGGCAGCAGAACCCTCACCAGCGCCCCGCCCTCGGGGCCGTTTTCAAGCTTGATGACACCGCCGTGGCTTGAGATGATCGACTGCACAATGGGCAAACCAAGCCCTGTGCCGCCATCCTTGGTAGTAAAAAAGGGATCCAGCAGGTTAGGTAGCGTAGCGGGGTCAAAACCGGGGCCAGAATCAAGAAATTCAATGCAAACGTGGCCGTTGTCGTCAATGCGCCCATTTATGCGCACAACGCCCGGCCCATCCATCGCCTGCTGGCCGTTCACAAGGATATTGTAAAAAGCCCGGTACAGCAAATCCTTGTCGCCGGGTGTAAAAAGCCCACTCTCGCACTGCCTCTCAAGCGCCACGCCAAAGCGCCCCATCTCGCCTTCAAGAAAGGCCAGAACCTGATCCAGCACCACATTCACGTCCACAACGTCCTGCTTGGGCTGGCGGGGACGGGCGTAGTCCAGAAAGTCGTTGACTGTCTGCGAAAGGCGAACAGCCTCGTCATAAATGGCCCCAAGAATACGGCGTGTGCTGGCGTCGGCCTTGTCGGTACGGCGTTGCAGCAGCTCGGCGCTTGAACGGATGATACCCAGCGGATTGCGGATTTCGTGCGCGATGCTGGCCACCACCCTGCCCATGCTCACCAGCCGTTCATTGCTGTGCAACTGGTTTTCAAGAACCCGGTTCTTATACATGCGCGCCGCCAGCACCCGCTCCGACCGATGGATCAGCATGAGCAGCAGGCCAAACATGATAACAGACGAAAGCAGACACATGACAACAATGATGCCCTGAAACGTCAGCACCTGCTCATAGTCGCCCGTAATATCCTGCGTGAGCTCCAGCGCGCCCATGATGGGCGCTTCCTCCCCTGGGTGCAGGGGTTCGCCGCGCAGGGGATAAAGAATGCGCAGCACAAACGAGCCTTCCTGCAACGGCACACGGAAAGGAGCCTGCCAGCCCGGCATGGTCGAGATGATTTCCGACCTCGGCGCTCCACCTCCCAGGATGTCGTCCAGATATGGCGGGGATAACCCGGCGCGGCCCAGATCTTCCTTCTTGGTGGAATATGCCACCAGACGCGAAAAATCATAAATACGCAGCCGCTCGACCGGCAAACCGTGAATGACGGACTTCACCACCTGATCCAGCCTGTCATACTGTTCGGGCTGGCGCAGCGCGATACGCCCGTAGCCCAGCAAGGTGGGCAAGGCGAACCGGCGGAATATCTGGCTGTTGAGATTTTCCACAAGCTGCTGAGCAAAGTTCTCCTGCCGTGTGAGCAGGGTCTCGCGCGCAGAGTTGGAAATGAAGAAAGAAAGCCCCAGGCTGGTCAGCAAAATGACCACAAGCGAGAGCCAGGATAATGTGCGGGCGTAACTTGGCAACGCGCTATCCGCGTCAACGGTCTGGGCGCAGGCATCCTCGCACTGGCGGATGCAGGCTTCGTTACGCTGCTTTTTTCTGAACATGACAATGCCTTTGCGCGCGCGGCGGCTCCGGGCGGCGCGGCACTTCTGCCACCGCCGCCGGGGCGCAGGGAAAACGACCGCTACGCCCCGCCGCAAAGCCGCCGCTACGCGACAGGTTATAAAAACCCCAGGCATATCCGAAAGCCGCCGCCTGACGGCCACCGCCATTCCTGAAGCACATTTCGGCACACAGGCAAAGGGTTGCAACCAGCGCGGGATACCGTTTTTTTGCCCTTGGCAACGGTCCCGCGTCCTTCACTTGCTTAAAACTTCTGTTCCATTCTGGGTACGGCAAGGTATTCCGCCAGATCTGCTTCTTCCTGCGCATAGCCGCCAGCCCCAAGCCGCGCGTTGGCAAGGCATTTGCCCAGCTCCACTGCGGGTTGATCCAGCGGATTGATGCCCATGAGCCAGCCCGTAAACAGGGTGGCCGCCTCAAGCAGCAGCATGAGCGAACCAGCGGCGCGGGGGCCTTTGTTGTGCATTTCCACATGCAGCAGGGGTACGCCGCTCTGGCACAGGGCCATACGGGTTCCCAGGGCCTCGGCTTCAAGCAGGCTGCCAAAGGGTTTGGCGCGCAGCCAGGCCCACTGATCCGGTACATCCATGCCGAAATTGGGCCCCTGTGCCTGGTCGCAGCTGGTCAGGAAAATGCAGCCCTTGTTACGCGGGCCGCTCAAAAACATCTGGTTGATGGAATGCTGATCCGTCACACCGGTCGCTGGCACAGGCTGGCTGCCCTGCCCGTCCTTGCCCAGGCTTTCGGCCCAAAGCTGGGCAAACCAGTCGCCGTAGGCGGCCCACTGCGGAATATAGCTGAAAAATATCAGTTGGCTGTAGCCCTTGTCTTCCAGAGCCTTGGCCCAGCAGGCCAAGGCGAACGAAGGATGCTCGGCCACGTGCTCCGGATTTTGCAGCAGGGGGCGTGCAACATCGGCTGCGCCGTCCAGCAGGGCCTGCCAGTCTATGCCCAAAAAGGCCGCAGGCAAAAGCCCCACCGCAGAGAGGGCCGAATAGCGCCCGCCAAGATAATCCGGCACTTCAAGGGCGGTCAGCCCATAGCGGTTTGCTTCTTCGCGCAGGTAGCCCTTGCGTTCGTCGGTGACAACGATCATCTGATCCTGCCAGCCCTCGCCCACGCTGGCCTTAAGCCAATCGCGCACAAGAAAATACTGCGAGATAGTCTCAATGGTGCCGCCAGATTTACTGATGCACACCACCACGGTTTCCGTGGGATTGAGCTTGCCGAGCAGGGCTTCAAAGCGCTCCGCGCAGACATTGTCCGCAATCCAGAGCCACGGGCCGCGATGCCCGGGGCCGTCCTGCCCCGGCGCAAAGGCCTGCTGCATGGCCCGCGCCCCAAGGGCAGAGCCGCCGATGCCCAGCACCAGCATATGCTTGTAGGCCTTGATGCGGGGAATCAGCGGGGCCATTTCCACTTCCAGCTTGGCGCGGAAGGGCATGGAAATAAAGGGCAGCTCGCCGGATGCCAGCTCGCGCTGAAGCCTCTGGGCCACTTCCGGCGCGCGCGCCTTCAGGGCCGCAGCAGAACCAGCGTCAAGGCGATGAGCATATGCTCTCGACCATTCGAGCAAATGAGGCATGGATACCTCCTGTGGTGTTGCGCCGCGTTCTTGGTGGCGCATTACAAAAGTCGCAAGGGTTTGGGAGCAAAAAAACGCCGCCGCACGGCCTTGTATGTCTGCGGACGCACGCCAAACCGGCAATGCCACAGGGCACAGGCATCGCGAGCCGCACAGGCGCGCACCTCCACCCTGTCGCCAGCACAGCCCATGCACTGCCTGCGAATGGCCCGCAAGGCCTGTCGCGCGGCTTGTTCCGCCGGGGCGGGGCATTCCTCGCCCGCCAGCGTGGCAAGCCGCCAGGCCCAAAGGGGGCACTCTTCATCCGCGCAGGCGCGAACCGCCTTGGCAGACGCGCCCTGACACTCCAGACAAAACTGCCGGATGGCTGTCAGAGAACCATTCTTGCCCCTGCCGGAATTTTTTGCGCGTTCGGCATCCGTGGTCATCAGGATTTGGAAGCCCCGCAGCATTTCTTGTATTTTTTGCCGCTGCCGCAGGGGCAGGGATCATTACGACCCACCTTGGGTTCCTGCCTGCGGTAAGCGTCAGGCCGCAGGGCCACGCCGTCCACATAATAAATCTTGTCGTCCTTGCGCTGAAAAAAGCTGCGCTCGCCCAACTGGCGGGGGATGCCCTCCAGTTCATAATAGGCATAAAATTCAACAACATCAAAAAGCTCGCCGTGTTCTCCGGCGGGAACATCGTTTTCTGTCGCGGCAATATCAAGACGCAGCCAGGTGATATCCTTGGTCTGCTCGGCCAGTTTGTCGGCGTCCACATTTTCCCGGTAGTCGGGATGCGTGGTTTCCACAAGCCACTGATGACGGCCAAGCACATAGGCCGAATACCGCGAACGCATGAGGCTTTCTGCGTTCTGGGGCCAGGACGCGCCTTCAATATGGGGGCCGCAGCATTGGTCCAGAGACTGGCCGCTGCCGCAGGGGCAAAGTTGAGACATGAAAATTCCGCCTTGGTTTAAGCCCTCAGGGGGCATATGCAACACAATAAGCATAGCTTATGGCAAAGCAGGCGGCAAGAGCGGCAAGGCGGGATGAATGCGGCGGGCAAAAAAAAAGCGGCATGCACAGGTGACGCGCCAAGTGCATGCCGCAGGAGACCGAACGACCTTATCTGTCTGTGACCGGAGGAGAGAGCGGCCTTGGGGGCCGCAATTGGACAAGACAGCCAGGACGAACGGCGGTATTGCTCGCACCGGCTTCTGTTGCCGGGCTTGTGATTGAGTCAAAATTCAGTTCAAGCGTACCGTTCTTTGCTTCTTGGGCGCGAGCGGTGCCAAGGGGCATGCCTTGCGCATCATAAACGGCGCAGGGCGTTCCCTTTGCGGGCGCGCGCAGACCGTACAGCAGGCACCAGATGTGGTCGGATTGCGATTGCGCGGCAGTGTCAGCATTCTGTTCCACGCGCACGATTTCTCCGCAGCCAAGGGTTGTCAGCTGGCGTATGTACTTGCTGCCAAGCCTGAACACCACAACCCCGCCCAGCAGGGCCAGACCGCAGCATCCCGCAGCCAGCACAAAGGGGTTATAGCCGGTAATGCGGCGCAAATACGAGGTGGACGCAGCCCGCATGGCGGTTTCATCGGCATGCACGACAACAGTATAGTGCTGCGTGGTGCTGGCAGCCGCCCCCCTGAAGGAAACCTTCAGGCCGTAACTGCCGGGTTCCGCCACGGCATCGGCGCGCACACTGCCTCGCCACATGCCGTTGCCAAACCAGTATCCCGCAAAGAATCCTTCCAGATCATAAAAAAGGGCCGGATTTTCCGGGGTAAATTGCGCCTTGAGGTCGCTGTTGACGGGATTTTTGATGGTCAGCGGCCCGGATATGGACACGCTGCCGCCGGGCAGCAATTCGATCACATCCGCGCCAGACCTTGCAAGGCCTTGCAGGCCGTCAAGTATCCCCAGCAGGGCAAAACCCAGCAACAGGGCGCACAGAGCGCCCCAATAACGCTGCCGGGCACGGGTCTGGAGGCAGTTCTGCCAACCCTGGCTTTTGATGAATTCCCCCATAGGTTCCTTCCTGCCCGCCTGTGGTATGGTCATGACACACGACATTGCTGCTGCTCCCGTTTATCGGCGATCAATGACGGGGCACATGGACGTTTCGGCCACGTGCCAGCTTACGAGCCGCTGTCCGAGGCGCGGCAGTTCCACAAGGCTCTGAAACTCGGCGGGATATACCTGGCGCACCTTTTTGGTAAGCCAGAAGGCCCCTGCCCACGTAGGCACCGTGATGCCAAAAAACCATGCGCAGAACACCAGTTCCGAGGCCCCAGAACTGTGGGCCGACTGATACATGCCCACAAAGATCGCGCCAACCATGACTGCGTTGGCCGCAACCCGGATTATGCTGGAATAGAGGGTCTGACGGTAACTGTTCATTGATGCTCTCCTGAGTGTGTTTGTCCACCCGAGGTGCGCCGGAGCGGGGCGAACCGCTCCGGCGCGCAGGGTGGGGGTAGGCACCCTGGGGGTTTACTTCTTGAAGATGTTGGTCTTGGACACGTTCATGATGCGCATGGACTGGGCCTTGTCGGCGTTGCGGTAGGCAATGCGCATTTCGTCGCCAGCGGTCCATACATAGGCCGGGTAATCCTGGGCTTCAGCAGGAATCTTGAAGGTGATCAAAGACTTCTGGCGTCCAGAGTACACGGTGACGGTCTGCTGATCCTTGTCGATAATGGGGAAGGTCTTGCCCTTGACCTTGGGATGGTCGGAGCCGACGTTCTTTTCCACATCGGTGAACTGCACGGCCAGTTCGCGCACGCTGTTGGTCTTCTGGTCATAGATAAGCACGGTGTTCTTGACCAGATCGATCATCAGGCGGCCACCCACGCTGGGGGTCGGGCCCATGTCTTTGGATTCCACAGGCAGCTTGAAGGTATGCGTGCCGCCGCTGTAGTGCGGGTTAAACTGATCGTGCGTCACGTCCACCACAATGGTGAGGGTTTTGGCTGTGGCATCAAAGGCCACGCAGCGTCCCTGTTCCACGCCTCCGTCGAAGTTGCAGCCGGTGAGCAGTGCAACAGAGAAGGCCATCGCCAGCATAAGCATCAGGTTACGAATCTTCATGGCGGGTCTCCTTCTAGTTGGCCGCGGGCTGGTTCTTCTTGGCGGCAATTTCCGCCTTGGCGCCCTGTACCATCTTGACGGTTATGTAAAGGGAGATAGCCGACACGAAGCCGAGCACGTCGATCGTAGCAGCCGGGCCAAGCAGCCAGCCCCATGCCGGGAATTCAGCTTCAACCAGCTTGCACACAACCGAGATGAGGCAGCCGATAACGGCCAGGCCGAACACGAAGCGGATGCCGTAACCCTTTACATACTTGGTGGCGACAACGCCGATCTGCGCGCCGATGGCCGCGCCGCACAGCATGATGAGAGCGGCAAGCAGTTCCACGCGGCCCTTGTATGCGTACGAAGCCGTGCCGTAGAGACCGGAGATGGCGACTTCAAAGAGGTCCGTACCCACCGCCAGATGGGTGGGGCAGCCGACAAGATACACCAGGGCGGGCATGCGGATAAGACCGCCGCCGATGCCGAGGATACCAGCCAGCCAGCCGGTGAAGAAGCTGACGAAGATGGGCAGCCATGCGGAGCAGGTGATGTTGGCCTGCTTGAAGTGGAACACAGGCGGAATCTTGATGGCGTGCAGGCGGGAGGCCCAGTCAACGCCAGTTGCCGCGTGATCAAGTTCCTTGTTCTGGGCCTTGGCTTCGCGTTCCTTTCTGCGGCGAGCGGCGATATCGTGAAATACAAGCCATGCCAGCAGCACAAGCAGGACAACGTACAACCAGCGCACAACCTTGTCGACGGAACCAAGGCGTTCCAGCCACATGACCATCTGCGCGCCAACTTCCACGCCCACGATGGTACCAAACAGCATGGTCAGGCCCAAGCCGTAGTCAACGTTGCCGAACTTGCCGTGCCGCATGGTGGAGATAAGCGATTTACCCGCCATCTGCGCCACGTCGGTACCAATGGCGAAGGCCATGGGGAAACCAAGAATGTTCAGACCTGGGGTAACCATCCAGGCGCCGCCCATGCCGAAAAAGCCGCCGATAATGCCAACGCCCAAACCAAGAATGACAAGGCCCGGCCAGAAAATGAACACGCCGGAAATGGGCATCAAAATATACAACCATTCCATAACTTGCCTCCTTCCGACTACTTTTCGGACAATTCGCGGTGCTTGAGGTCAATGCCGATGTGCGTCATGACGACATCCGCCAGCCAACCCAGTATGCAACCTGTAACCGGGATAATGGCCATAGTCAGAATGGCAAAAAAGAAGTGGCTTTCATTGTACATTTCAGCCCACCAGTACAGTATGCCGTCAAGCTTGCGCGTATCGGCGACCACCACAACGTTGGCAACCTTGCCGCCGCCAGCAGCCAGGGCCGCGCCGGGCAATGCCGCAACCAGCAGCGCGCAACCTGTAAGCCATGTCCAGAGCCTCTGCATCCTTTTCATAACTTCCTCCACATCAAAATGTGACATCTCCACTTCAACCACTTACCCATGTTGCGATGACTCCCGTCGGGGGCAGGCACCGCCTCGTTGCCTCGAATGTGAAAGTATTAGCAAAGGCTGTGCCATTGCATAATTATTGCCTGAAATTGCGCCTTTTTTTCTATTTTTGCGCGAAAAATCTTGTCACGAGGGGGAATGTTTTTTATACTCAGCTCCAAGATTGCGCTTTTTTGCACAAAATAGGGGAGCACCATGCGCTTACACAGAACACTTCCCCAGGGCAGCTCACTGGAGTTCACGGCATTCTTTATGAATCGCAGCCTTGCAAGCCGTATGCTGATGCTGGGTTTGCCCCTGCTGGCGCTCGTGCTGCTGATTATTTTTACTGCCACGGGCAGCAGCATCGAGGCCATTCTTGATCGCGCAATTGCGCGCAATGCACAGCTTCAATCACAGGCAATGAGCCTTGCGCTGGAGCAGGCGCTGGACGAAACGCGCAATCAGCTTCTTATTCTCGCCGCTGGTTCCATGGATCAAAAAGACATGGCCAACCGGCTCAAATTCCGCGCCAAGGCCGGTGGCTTGCGATACAGGGAACTGGCTTTTGAGGGTCTGGCACCAGACAACCGCTATCTGCTTGTCAACACGGGCGGGGATATCATCAATGTTCCCATGCGGCAGGCACTTGCCAGCCCCACCGGTCCCTTCCACTCCATTGCCTCGGAACACCGTGCCGGGCACGTCAGCGTTGCCCAGCCCGTTGAAGTGACCTACTCCATGGTGCCGGTTAAGGGCAGCAACCAGAATATCACCTTGTATGTGCTGCGCTTTTCCACTCCGGTTCATGATGCGGAAGGCACGTTTGCCGGCTACCTGATGCTTTCTCTGGATCTGAGGGAGCTGCGGGATATCCTGTCCACTTACTCCGGCCCCAATGCCCCCATTGCCGCATCAGGCGATGAGGGGCGCGTGCGTACACTTTTTTTTGACCGCGATGGCTGGATGCTCTTTCAGTCCGAAGCTCCGGATGCTGGTCTGGCTCAGCGCAGCCTGGGCACAGATGCAGTACGCGCAGGCTTTCTTGGTGATTTTGGCAGGCCTGGATTTAACACCGCATTCCGGCCTGGCCCCGAGCACATCAATTATTGGAGCATGGTATCCGATGTGCAGGAGGGCAAGTCAGGCCAGCTTCCCCTTTCTGAAAACAGCTCTCTGTGGAGCAGCAGCCAGATGAGGGTGGAGAGGGTCAGTTATGTCCCTGTAACCTTCAGCCCTGCTTCGCAGGAAACAATAATATTGGGCGGTTTGGCGGTACTGGACACCAGCTTTACCACCACACGCACGGGCGTACAGCTCATGGGCATCTATGTTGGGGCCTTTGTTGGCGGTATGCTGCTTTTGGGTCTGAGCCTTTGGTGGCTGGCGCGGCAGACGGGCAGATCGCTCAACGCCGTAACAGCGGAGCTTGAACGCTGCAACGCCGAAGGGACCGACAAGAATATAGATATGCCCCAACTGCCGCGAGAACTGGAACAACTGAAGGCCGGCATCAACACCCTGCTTGAGCGCTTGCGCTTTGCCGCCGAGGCGCGCCGCCTGCGCGCCGCTGAGGATGATGCCCAGCAGCAGCGCGAGCCAGTGGAAGATCTGCCGCATCCCGAAGACCTGCCAGTCAACAGCCTTATTGGCACATCGCCAGCCATGCTTGCCCTGTGCGACAATGTTCGCAAGGCTTCGCAGGTGATGGCCGATGTGCTGGTTGTGGGCGAAACCGGCACAGGCAAGGAGCTGGTTTCCGAGGCCATCCACAGGCTCAGTGCTCGGGCCGCAGGGCCGTTCATTACCATCAATTGCGGCGCGCTGGACGAAAATCTGCTCATGGATACCCTTTTCGGGCATGTGAAAGGCGCATTCACCGAGGCACGCGCGCCGCGCAAGGGGGCTTTTCTGACGGCGCAGGGCGGTACCCTCATGCTGGACGAAGTGGGCAATGCGGCCCCAAAGGTGCAGCAGGCCCTGCTGCGGGCGCTCTCCACCAGGCGAATCCGGCCGCTTGGCAGCGATGAAGACGTGCCTTTTGACACGCGCATCATTGCCGCGACCAATGCTTCCCTTTTAGATGATTCGCAGAAGGGTTCTTTCCGCGAAGATTTGTACTACCGGCTGGCCGTCATCACCATCAACACGCCGCCGCTGCGGGAGCGCAAGACGGACATTCCCTCGCTGGCGGTCTATTTTCTCTCGGAAGCTCTCAAGGCCAAGGCCAGGCTGAAGGCAGAAGGCGGGGCGCAGCCCGCTGGCGCGCTGACGGGCATGACCGCTGCCATGCCGCAGGTCAGCAAAGGAGCAATGGCCAAACTGATGGACTACGACTGGCCCGGCAATGTGCGCGAATTGAAAAACACCCTCACCCGGGCCCTGACATTCTGCGAAGGTGGCATTTTACTTGCAGAAGATATTCAGCTTGGCGCGACTACCCAACCGCAAAACGACGCCATTCCGGCAGGCCAGAGCGATACTACGACAGCTCCGGCGCAGGAATCGCGCAAGCCGCAGGAGGATCCTTGCGAGCAGGGATTCTGCGCAACACCCCCTGCCGAAGATCCTGCATCGGCAGAAGGTTTGCCCGGCTGGCTGGTTAGCCCTGCGGCCGCAGATATTCCCGTGCAGGCCGCAGTGGGCGACCTTGCCCCTCAGCCGCAAAACGAGGCCTCTGCGCAACTGGATACCCTGCTGCGCGGCAAGGACGCTGCAGACAAGCTCAACCGGCGCGTCATGGAGGTCTGGCCGACCATCGCGGCCTCGGGCAGCATCAGCAGGCAGGAATATCAGGCCCTTGCCGGAAAAAATATTTCCATGCGCACGGCCCAGTACGACCTGCAACTGCTTGTGCAGCTGGGCCTTGTGCGCAAGGACGGACGCGGCCCTGCGCAAAGGTATATTGTGATCGGGCAGGGACGCTAACAAGCGACATTTACGCATCAGGCATTCAGCATCGTCAGTTTCAGGGCATGACGAAAATCTGCGATCAAGGATATCCTTATGGCCTCTCTGCTGAAAAAACTGTTTGGCATTGCCCCCCGTGTTGGCCGCGAGGCGGCCATGGACGCCTTCAACAAACGCTATGCCTCATTCAAGGAGCTGCTCCAGGCCAATGCTGATCTGGCCGGGGTGATGGCGGGGCTGGACGCCACCCTGCGCGGCGACAAGCACATGGAAACCAGCGAAGTGCGCAAGCAGGCCCGCCGGGCCATATTCCACTGCGAGCGCATGGCCTCGACCCTGAGCGAAATGTCGGGCCAGTGCGACATCTCCCTGGGCAGCGCCGTACATTCCATTGCCGCACGCATTGAACACGAGCTGGATCAGCACACGCGCGGCGACGTGCCGCAGTTTACCCTGCCCCTCTCAGAGGTTGACGCCAGCATGGCTTACAGTGTCGGCGGCAAAAACGCCAACCTTGGCGAACTGCGCAACATGCTTGATATGCCAGTGCCACGCGGATTTTCCATCACTATCCGGGCTTGCAGCTATTTTTTGCTGCGCACGCCGGGCCTGTTCAAAAACCTCTTCCGGCTGCTGAAATCCATTGACCCGGAAAAACCCGCGCGGATTGCAGAAATTTCCCAGAGCATTGAGCGGCTTGTGCAGGAGGCCCCCATCCCTACAGAAGTTGAGCAGGCTCTTTTTGCAGAATGGGACGCGGCTTTCGGCAAAAACGCAGATGTGGTTGTGGCCCTGCGCTCAAGCGCCATTGCCGAGGACGGCGTGCAATCCTTCGCCGGTCAGTACCGCAGTATCCTTGGCGTTACCCGCCAGGATCTTTTGTCCGCCTTCAAAAAGGTGGTTGCCAGCCTGTTTTCGCCCCGCGCCCTGACCTATCGCGCCGAGCACGGTTACGATCTGGACGCCACGGGCATGGGGCTGTGCTGTGTTGAAATGGTGCGGGCCAAGGCCGCTGGCGTGGCTTTTTCGCGCCATCCGGTAGACCTGCGCTCCAACGCCACTGTCATCAACGGCCTGTGGGGTCTGGGCGAAATGGTCGTGGACGGATCGGGAACCCCCGACCAGTGGCTTGTTTCCCGCGCCACAAAAAAGATCACCATGGCCACCATTGCCCACAAAACAGTGCGGCTGCGCCTTGTGCGCACCAAGACCGGCCTTGTGGAAAGCTCGCTCGAATCCGTGCCCGATCCCCTGCGCGATGTTCCCTGCCTCAGCGATGATCAGGTGCGCAAACTGGCAGAAATGGTCATGGAACTGGAGAGGCACTACCAGTATCCGCAGGATATGGAATGGGCCGTGGACGAAGACGACCAGATTATTTTGCTGCAAACCCGCCCCATGGGGTTGGACAGCGCCTCCGAGGAACATTCTGCCCCGGCCCTGCGGCACCTGCGCCCCCTGCTTTCAGGCGGCGATATTGCCGCGCGGGGCGTTGGTTGCGGCCCTGTTGTCCATGTGGGCGAAGGGGAAGACATGACACACTTCCCCGAAGGGGCGGTCATGCTGCTTGCCCACTCCTCGCCCAACGCCATGGCGGCCATGCGCCGCGCCTCTGCCATTATTGCCGAAACAGGCAGTCTTACCGGTCACATGGCTTCCATTTGCCGGGAATTTGGCGTGCCTACCATCATGAACCTTCCGGGCGCCAACAGCATCCTGGCCGAAGAGCAGGTCATCACTGTTGATGCGCTCACCGGCAGAATTTTTGACGGAGAAGTGCAGGAACTGCTGACCCTGCGGCTGGTGAAACCCCAGACCAGACCCAGCAGCCCGGCCCTGGTGCTATTGCGGCGCATCTCTCCCTATATTCTGCCACTGCATCTGGTGGATCCGCGCGCGGATACCTTCACGCCCCGTCATTGCACATCGCTGCACGACATCATGCGCTATGTGCACGAATTGAGCTATTCCCAGATGTTCCAGATATCCGATAGGGTTACGGATCACTGCGCGGGCGTTGCCAGCAAGCTTGTCTGCACGGTGCCGCTTGATCTGCACGTGATTGATCTGGGCGGCGGGCTGCGCAATCCTGAGTCTCGCCAGGTAACACCCAATGATGTGCTGAGCGTGCCTTTCAAGTGCGTGCTTGACGGCATGCTCAATCCGGCGGTGCAGGCTCGTGGCCCACGGCCTGTAAATATGCGCGGTTTTCTTTCAGTCATGGGGCAGACCGCCATTGGCTGCAATGAGGAGGGCTGTTCACGCTTTGGCCAGCGCAGCTATGCCATAGTTTCTGACCGCTATCTCAATTTTTCGTCCCGCGTGGGCTATCACTACGCCATTCTTGACTGCTGGTGCGGCGAAACCCTGAGCAAGAACTACATCCGTTTTGAATTTGCCGGGGGTGCCGCTGCCAATGCTCAGCGCGAAAGACGCGTGCAGTGCATAGGCCTGATCCTCAAAGAGCTGGGCTTTACCGTCGAGATAACGGGTGATAGACTGCGGGCACGTTACCAGAAATACCCCAGGCATGAGCTGTGCGCGCGTCTGGATCAACTGGGACGACTCCTGATAATGACCCGTCAGATGGACATGCTCATGGTGGACGATGCAGCAGTGCAATCCTACGCCACCAAGTTCCTGAATGGCGAATATCATTAGCCGCACACCCTTTGCGGGGGTGGGCCCGGCCCCGCACGGCGGCCTGAGCCAACGCGGCACAACACGATTGAGGCCCCATGCCGCCCCTAGCCGCATCGTCTGCGCAAACCCCGGAAGGCACTGCCTTCCCTGATCCGCCGCAGACGTTATTAAGCCGTGATTTTGTTCTGCTGTTCTGCATGACCATGTGCTGCAACAGCTTTGTGGCCGTTTTTTACTGCTTTGAGCAATGGCTCGAAGGCCTTTCTGTCAGCCCCAACTGGCGGGGAGTGCTGCTCTCTTCCATGTTTGTCATGGTTCTGATTTTCAGGCAGGTGGCAAGCGTGGTTCTGTTGCGCCGTGGCAAACTCCTGCCCATGGCCACCGCCATCATCATTTCAAGCGGCGTCATGCTGGCCTACCCTTATGTGGGCGGCTCCCATATTATTGAGCTGATTCTGCTGTTGCGGGTGGTACAGGGCATTGCCCTTGCTTTTTTCTCCTGCTGCACGGTGTCCGTGCTGGTGAGTTGCATACCCAAGGGCCAAAGCGCGCGCGGTTTTGCCATCTTTTCGCTCACCCTGCTGCTGCCCTATTCCATCATTCCGGCAGTAGGGGAACAGATACTTGCCCTGCTCGGGGGCGAACCTCACCTCTTTGCCTTCACGGCTCTGCTGGGCATTCCCTCCCTGCTTATGCTGGTGCCGCTGGCGCCACGCCTGCGCAAGCCAGAAATGGCCCAGGAGGCAGAAGGCGGTATGTCTGGTCGGGAATTATGGCATGCGGTGAGTCATTCCGGCCTGTTTTTTGTGTATATGGCCTGCATGACATTCAGCATCATGACAGTGCTGGCCATCTTTTTCATGAAGGGTTTGTGCTCCATCACCGGCGCGCACCCGGCGTGGTTTTTCAGCACCTATACGCTCACTATCATTCTTGTGCGTCTGGTGGGCAGCAACAGGCTTGATACGCTGCCGCGCCACAGAATTACCATTTTGTGCAGCGTTCTGTTGGTCTGCTGCATGCTGGGGCTGGCCTGGGGGCCGCTGTGGGCTTTCATTCCCCTCACCTTCCTGTACGGGTTGGGCCTGGGGCTGCTCTATCCCCTGCTGGCGGCCATGGTCTATGACCGCTCCACACCCACTACACGCTCCATCAACTCCAATGTAATGATGGCAACCTTCGATTCCAGTGGTATTTTTGCCCCTATAATCGGAGGATTGGTTATGTACGAGGGCTTCGGTTACCGGGGTGTTTTTGTGGCCACGGCAGTTTCCATCGGCCTGTGCGGCCTTTCCATGGTGGCTGACAAGCTGCGCGTTGCCCATTGGCAACGGCAGGGCCGCCACATAGCTTAGGCTCCAGACTCTGCAAACGCATGGCAAGAATCCGGTCAACAGCAGCCCTGCGATGGCGAGAGAAAGTGTTGCCTTTGACAAAAATGCAATAATATATCATTTCAGTTTCTGACTCAAAAAACGCTGGCATCCTGATCCAGAAACATGGGAGAAATGATGAAAAAACTAATTTTATTGGCGGCCTGCTCGGTCTTGCTCACATCCGCCCCCGCGCTTGCGCATGGCCCGCACGAACACGGCGCGGCCCGCCTGGACGTGGCTGTGGAAGGCAATATTGTAGAAATCAGCCTCGAAAGTCCCCTTGCAAACGCCCTGCCCTTTGAACACGCTCCACGCGATGCAGCCCAGCGTCAGGCAGTACAGAATATGGCGGCAACCCTGCATAAGGCGGAAAATATTTTTGTTTTTCCCGCCGCTGCCCAGTGCCGCATCAAGAAGGTAAAACTGGAATCCGAAGCCCTGCCCGAGGCCCTGCTGGGAGCAAATACCACCGCGCAGCCGGAAAAAACGCAAACATCACAGCAGAACGCGTCTACCGCACCTGCTGTTGAACCCAAGCCGCATGCAGACCATGACGAAGATACCGGGCACGATGAACACAGCGCTCATGCAGATCTGGACGCGTCTTTCACCTTTGAATGCGTGCACCCCGAGGTCCTGCACGGCGTGGACGTGCGTCTTTTTTCCGCATGGCCAGCCCTGCATGAACTGCGCGTTCAGATAGTCAGCCCCACTGGGCAGCACGCCGCCGAGCTGAACGAACAAGCCCACACCCTCAAGTGGTAAATCCCATGAATTCCGTTACGCCAACAGCGCCGCAAGCGCCTTGCAGCATGAATGCGGGCGAGCAGGCAGTTCTGCTTGAAAACTGCACCTTTTGCTGGCCCGGCCAAAAGGAAGAAACCCTGCGTATCCCCCTGTTCCGCGTGGGCAAAGGGGAGACGGTCTTTCTTTCCGGCCCCAGCGGCGGGGGCAAAAGCACCCTGCTCAGCCTTATTTCGGGAATACTGCAACCAGCTTCCGGCAGTGTATGCGTCAACGGAATTCGTGTGGACACCTTGCCAAGATTCGCCAGAGATTCCTTTCGCGGCGGCACCATCGGCCTGATATTTCAGCAGTTTAATCTTGTTCCGCATCTCTCCATGCTGGATAATGTGCTGCTGCCCTGCCGCTTTTCGCCCATACGCGCCGCACGTGCGACGGAAAAGGATGGAAGCCCGGAGCAATCCGCGCAACGCCTGCTTGAACGCCTTGGCCTTGGGCAGGAACTGTGGCGCAAAAGCGTAACCCGTCTTTCTGTGGGGCAACAGCAGCGGGTTGCCGCTGCCCGCGCCCTTGTAGGCTCGCCCCCGCTGGTCATGGCTGACGAACCCACCTCTGCGCTGGATGCGGAACGGCGGGCAGATTTTCTGCGCCTGCTGCTACGCGAAAGCGCCGAAGCCGGGTCAAGCCTGCTGTTTGTCAGCCATGACCTGTCTCTGGCAGAATTTTTTGAACGTCGTGTCAGGCTGGCTGAGATTAACCGGGCCGATGCCAGCAGGGCAGACAAAGGGATAATTCCACAGGGAGAAACCGCATGAGCCGCTGGCGTTTTTTGTTGGGGCTTGCCTGGTCGAGCGCCTGGTACCGCCGGGGAACCCTGAGCCTTGTGGTGTTTTCCATAGCGCTTTCCACCACCTTGCTGCTCGGTATGGAGCGAGTGCGTACTCAGGTGCGCGATAATTTTATTCAGGCAGTTTCCGGCACGGATATGGTGGTGGGAGCACGCGGCAGCGAGTTGCAACTGCTGCTCTATGCCGTGTTTCACATGGGCAAAGCCACCAACAATATGGGGTGGGACAGCGCCCAGCGCGTTGCCCAGCGCAAGGACGTGGCCTGGACGATTCCCCTTTCGCTCGGCGATTCGCACAAGGGATTTGCCGTAGTGGGCACTACGGACGATTTTTTTACCCAGTACCAATATAGCAGGCGCATGCATCTGCAATTTGCCCAGGGCGCACCCTTTGACGGCATCTTTGATGTTGTGCTGGGGGCAGACGTTGCCAGCAAAGAACACTACAAGCTTGGCGACAGGCTGGTGCTCAGCCACGGCTCGGGCAGCGCCCACCTTGCCCAGCATACGGACAAGCCCTTTACTGTGTGCGGCATTCTTGCGCCCACAGGTACCCCTGTGGACAGGGCTTTGTACATCAGCCTTGCCGCCATGGAGGCCATCCATATCGACTGGCAGGGCGGCGCGCCTACGCCGGGTTTTCATGTACGCCCAGATCAGGTAAGCAAGTTCAGCCTCACGCCCAAGAGCATTACAGCGGTGCTGGTTGGCCTGAAAAACCGCGCCCGCGTTTTTGCTGCGCAAAGGGAAATCAACGCCGACCAGCAGGAGGCCCTCATGGCCGTTATGCCCGGGGTGGCGCTGGATCAGTTGTGGAGCCTGCTGCGCTCTGGCGAAAATGCCTTGCGCGTCCTTTCCTGGCTGGTAACGGTGGCTGGCCTCGCTGGCCTCGTGGCCGCCATTCTGGCAGGGCTGGGTGAACGGCGGCGCGAGCTGGCTGTGCTGCGCGCGGCAGGGGCCAGCCCTCTGGATATTGTGGCCCTGCTGGCTTTTGAAGGCACGCTGCTGGTCCTCACGGGCGCCTTGGCGGGTGCTGCCGCTCTGGCCGCCCTGCTTGCAGTGTTTGGCCCGGTGCTGGCTTCGGGTTATGGACTGAATCTCACGCTCACGCAGCCCACAACCGCCGAATGGCGTTTGCTCGGTGGGATTGTGGCTGCTGGTTTCTTTGCCGGGCTTATCCCGGCATGGCGCGCCTACCGCATGAGTCTGGCTGACGGCCTCAACGCCTCTGCATAATAAAGGAACCTGCCATGAAAACAGCCTCGTCCACAGGGCGCATCCTCTGTATGCTGGCAGCCTTGCTGTGCGGCTGGCACAGCGCAACCGCCCTTGCCCTGACTGACGATTACGAGCGGCAAAAAATCGAACACTGGCAGCCCTCACGCGAAGATGCGGACACCGCCGCTGCCGCGAAAAAGAGCGGAAAATACTCCGAAATCACCTGGGACAAGCTGATTCCGCCATCATGGAATCCCGCAAAAGTTTTCGACAAATTCAATTTTGACAAGTTCAGCGATGACGACCCCAGAGCGGACAAGGCCCTGAAAGAATTTCAGGCCATGTGGAGCAACGCGCCCGCCAACAAGGCCTTGGGCGGCAAGCTGGTACGCATAGCCGGATTTGTGGCTCCTCTTGATTTTCTGGGCGGCGATGAACTGGCAGAATTTTTGCTTGTTCCCTATTTCGGCGCGTGCATTCACGTGCCGCCGCCCCCGGCCAACCAGATCATCTACGTCACACTGGACAAACCACGCGGCATACAGATGATGGACACCGTGTGGGTTTATGGAAAGCTTGAAATCGAAAAAACAGAAAGCGACATCGGCGATGCGGGATACCGCATCAAGGCTGAGGCGGTGGAACCCTATGTGGAAGACGAAAACAACTGATCAGGCTGAACCCGCCTGTTGTCAGAAGGACACGCCATCGTGCCCCACAAACAACCCCTGCGCGGCGTCCAACCTGCGGCTCACGCCCCTGCGGCGCATGGTGCTTGCCTATCTGCAACAGGCCAAGGAACCCGTCAAGGCCTATGACATTCTTGATGCCCTGCGCGGCAAATCCTCCAAGGCCCTCACGCCTGCAAGCGTCTACAGAACGCTTGAATTTCTGCTCAGTCAGGGCCTTGTGCACAAGGTTGGCTCACTCAATGCCTTTGTGGCCTGCGCGCAAGCCTGCCAGGAGCCTCATGCGCCCGTGTTCATGCTGGTATGCCCCGGTTGCCGCAAGAGCCGCGAGGTGAACAATCCCGCGCTGTATCAGACCATCTTTTCCACCATGCAGCAGCAGGGCTTTCAGCTTCGGGGCGACACCGTGGAACTGACAGGCGTCTGCCCCCAGTGCGCAGAAATGGACGCGCATGCTGGCGCGTAACGGGGTGGAGTGCACCACCCCGCACACGCCCCCGCCCGGCAAATAGACGGGGTGAGAGTGCTGGTAAAATCAACAAGAGCGGAAACAAGAAACCAGTGAGTCATAAAGCGAAGGGCCTTTGCAGGCCCTTCGCTTTTATTTATTTTTCCGTGTCTTCCCCACCCTTGGCCTCGGCCTTGGCTTTTTTGACGCGCGGGGTTCCGGTGCGGTGCACGACAAACTTGCTGATGGAAGGTTTGCGGTGCACTGGTTCCTGATGCAGGCATTTTGTGGGGCACTTTTCCACACACGCGGAGCAATACACGCACAGGAAGGGATCATAATTCCACTTTCCGGCTTTTGCATCCACGGTAATGGCATCGGTTGGGCATACTCTCGCGCAGGAATTACAGAATATGCACTTTTCAACCTCGTTGGTGATCACGCCACGATAGGCGGGGAAGGGTTCGCGCTCTTCCAGAGGATACAGCCGCGTGGCTGGCTTGCCCGAAAGATTGCGCAGCACGTTTGGGAGCATATACATGGGCTACCTCTCTGTGCAGGAGATGCACGGGTCGATACTCAGCACGATAACCGGCACGTCGGGCAGTTTGCAGCCCGGCAGCATGTGCAGCAGGGGCGGCACGTTGGCAAAGGTGGGCGTACGCACGCGCATACGCTCCAGATTCTTGGTGCCGTTGGCCCGTATGTAATAGAACAGCTCGCCACGGGGCTGCTCCACACGAAAGACCGATTCACCCTCGGGGTTGCCGGTGACTTTTACGGTCAGCTCGCTTTCGGGCAGGCGGTTCAAGGCTTCGCGGATAAGCTCTATGGAGTGCAGCACTTCATAGAAGCGTACCTTGGAGCGGGCGTAGCAGTCGCCGTCATTCTCAACCACGGGAATGAAGTTGAGATCCTTGTAAGCGGCGTAGCCGTGCATGCGCTCATCGATTTCCCAGCCGCTGCCGCGCAGGGTGGGGCCGGCAGCGCCAAGCAGGCGGGCATCGTCCTTGCTCAGGTAGCCGATGCCGCGCGTGCGTTCCTGCACGGTGTAGTCGTCAAGCATGGTGCGGGTAAGCTCGCGCATACCCTTTTCCAGCTCATCCAGACGGCCATGCATCCAGCGGATCTGATCGGGGCTGAGGTCGCGGCGCACACCGCCAACCACGTTGACCGAAAGGATAACGCGGTTGCCCGCCGTGGCTTCGCAGATGTCCATGACATGCTCGCGGATGCGCCAGAACTGCTGGAACACGCTTTCAAAGCCAAACGAGTCGGCAAACAGACCGAGCCACAGCATGTGGGAGTGTATCCGGTGCAGTTCTGACCAGATAACCCGCAAAAACTGCGCACGCGGCGGCGCTGTAATGCCCATCATGTCTTCAATGGCGTTGCAGTAACAGTTGGCATGGATGCACGAGCAGATGCCGCAGATGCGCTCGACCACAAAGACCATCTGATTGTAGTCCTTGAGCCGCACGAGGCTTTCAAGCCCGCGATGCACAAAACCAAGCTGGGGCACGGCCCCGACCACGGTTTCATCTTCCACCACAAACTTGATGTGCAGCGGTTCGGGCAGTACGGGATGCTGCGGCCCGAAAGGAATCACGGTTGTGCGGTTGCTCATGCCTTCTCTCCTTTGGCCGTGTCATCCTTGGCGGCCTCGGCCTTGGCGGCGGGCCGCCGGACCGTGGTCATGGTAAAGTACGGCGCGTGGGTGACTTCGCCCTCCAGATACATGGCCCCCTGGTAATCCAGAGGCAGATCAGCAAAATGCACCCCGAACTGATCCTGCGTTTCGTTCTCGACGAGCACGGCGCAGAAATATACGGGCGTGATGCTGGGGATGGCGTCGTTCTTGTTCACATCCATGCGCAGATGCACCATGCCCTTGGCGTCCGTGGGTTCCCACACGCACAGTTCGGCGTTGTGGCGCAGGTCGGACATGGTGAGGTTTACGTCAAAGTGATAGAAAAGCCGCAGCGTGTTTTCGTCCATGACGGTCTGCGACATGGTCACAAAACGGTATTTGGCGTTGGCAAGCTGCTGCACTTCTGAAAGCAGCGTTTGCGGCGTCACTTCCTTGGCTTCAAAAAACATGGCTCTATCCTTTCCGGGTTAACCCGCGTTTTGCTGTGGCTTGTCGGGGGCTTCTTCCGGCGCGGACTCCGCCTGCGGCGTCATGTCGGGAGTGCCGTCCTCATCGCCCGGCATAAAGGTGGGCACAGGCTCTGGGCCAAGGCCCATCTTGGCCTTGAGCACGCCAAGGGCCTGCACCACGCCGTCAATGATGGCCTCGGGTTTGGGCGGGCAGCCGGGCACGAACACATCAACAGGAATGATGTTGTACGCTCCGTTCAGCACATTATAGGTATCCTTGAACACGCCCCCGGAAAGGTTGCAGGCTCCGATGGAAACCACGGCCTTGGGCGAAGGCATCTGTTCGTATATCTGCTTGAGCACATGCTGGTTGCGGTGGTTGACCGTGCCTGTAACCAGCAGCACGTCGGCATGCTTTGGGTTGCCCGCGTTGACCACCCCGAAACGTTCTACGTCATACATGGGCGTCAGACAGGCCAGCACCTCGATGTCGCAGCCGTTGCAGGAACCGCAGTCAAAATGAACTATCCACGGAGACTTCAGGCGGCTCCGCTTGATCATATTGTCGACGAAACCCATATTCCGGCCTCCTTACGCCACGTACAGCCATAAAAGATTAACCAGGGCCAGGCCCATGCCGAGCAGCAGAGACTTCTTCTGCACCATCCACTGCCACGTCAGACGGGCGGTGATGTTGTCGATAAGAATTTCCGTGAACAGCGACGCGCCCACAAGAACGGCCATTCCCACAAAGCTGGTGTGCCAGAACATGGCGCACAGCCCAAGAATAAGCACAAGGTCAAACCAGTGGGCAATTTCAATCAGCGCAAGGTACGGGCCGGAATACTCGGTCTGCACGCCTCGCACCAGTTCCTGATGGCCGTGATGGCAGGCCGCGATATCAAAGGGCGACTTGCGCAGTTTGATTGTCAGGGCGTAACCCAGCGCCAGAAACAGCAGAGGCATCTTGAGCAGCAGCGGCTGCTCGAGCTGGAATACTGCGGCAATGGAGAACGAACCTGTGCACATGGCAAAGCCAACGAACACCAGAATCAGAATAGGCTCATAGGCCAGCATGAGCAACAGCTCGCGCTGCGCGCCCACGTTACTGTAAGGTGAAGGCACGCATACCGCGCCAACCACCTGAAACACCGCGCCCACTGTGAGCACGAAGAACAGCAGCAGCAAATCCCCGCCCATGAAGAAAATCAGCAGGGCAAGCGCCGATGAAATCAGCGTGATATACGCGCTGAACACCAGCCAGGCATTGGTAACCTGGGGCTGTTTGCCCAGCAGTTTCAAGATGTCGTAAAATGGCTGGAGCAGTGGAGGGCCAAGGCGCGACTGAAGGCGTGCCGTGATCCGGCGATCCAGACCGGTAAGCAGGCCGCCCACCAGGGGCGACAGGATCAACCCGCCGATAGCGCTGAAGATGGTGAGCATTACAGCAGACCTCCTACCAGAACGACCAGGAATGCGATGGAAATCATGTCGATGGCCCGCGTGATCTTGCTCTCGCCGAAATACTGGCAAAGATAGAAGTTGGCCACGCGCACGGGTTCAAAGACATTCATGGGGCCCTTGAAGCCGACCACGCCGTCCTTTTCTGCCGCCAGGCCCGAAAAATAGGGCTGCGCATGGGCAGACTCTGGTGTTCTGCGGGCTTCCCGCCATGCGAACCACACCCCTAGACCAAGCAGAATGAACAACAGGTAAATCCACACATATCCTTCAGCGCTGGTCAGGGTTGCGCCGGGGATAAAACCTTCAATCTGCAGGTTGAAGCGCGCGTAGACGCCCGAAACCGAAGGCTCCACAAAGGTCTTCAGCACCAGGGGCGAAATGAATGAAAACACCACGGCAAGCCCGCACAGCGAACGCAGCGCAAACATGACCGAGGGCTTGGGATTACCGTGAGCAGCGTGCTCGTGCATCTTGGAAGACGACACCAGCACACCTGCCCAGCGCGCCCAGAAGAGCACGGTAAAGGCCGAGCCAAGCGCCACAAAGAAAACGATGGGCGTCATTGCCTGCGTGGCGCGGGCAATGGCTTCTATAGCCATCCACTTGCCGATGAGCATGCCAAAGGGCGGCAACATCATGGTGAAGATGCCGATCACGGTGATAATGGCCGTCCGGGGCATTATGCCGTAGAGGCCGCGCATGTCTTCGATATCGCGCGAACCGATGCGCTGTTCAATGGCGCCGACGCACATGAACAACAGGCCCTTGGATACGGAGTGGTAAATGATGATGGTCGTTGCCGCCATCATGGATGCAGCGGTATTGATGCCCACACAGGCGATGATAAGCCCAAGGTTGGCGATTGTGGAATACGCCAGAACCTTTTTTGCATTACTTTGGCTGACCGCAAGGATACATGTGGCCACAAAGGTAAATGCGCCAAACAGGGCCACGATGGTGGACATGGTGGTTCCCGCAAAGGCCGGAGCCATGCGCAACAGCAGGTAGGTGCCCGCCTTGACCATGGTAGCCGAGTGCAGCAGGGCCGAAACTGGCGTTGGCGCAACCATTGCGCCGCACAGCCAACTCTCGAAAGGAACCTGCGCCGACTTTGTAAAGGCCGCCAGACAGAAGAAAGCAAAGGGCAAAAGAATGGCCGTGTTCTTTACGTCCATTGAGGTCATCTTTTGCAGCACGAGCTCGGTCGAAAGCGTTCCAAGGCTTTTCTGAATAAACAGCATGGCCGAAACAAAGGCCAGCCCGCCCAGAACGTTCATCCACAATGCCCGTTGGGCATTTGCCTTGGCCTCGTCGGTCTGGTCATGCCCTATGAGCATGAAGGAACACAGCGTTGTGATTTCCCAGAACAGGAACATCCATGAAAGGTTGTTGCAGAGCACCAGGCCGTTCATGGCGCCGAGGAAGCAGAAAATAATGGCAAAAAATCTGGGCTGGCGCGAAACACGCAGATGGAGATGCTCTTCGTGCAGATCCATGTAGCCCATGCCGTAAATGGTAATAAGCCCGCCAACCACGCTGATGATGATCACCATGATAAGCGACAGGCCGTCTGCCACAAAGGCAGTGATGGGCACTTCATGCCCGGGAAGAACGAATTTAAGGTATAACAGACCAATCAGTTGCAGCAGGGTCATGCCCATAATCAAGCGGCTGCCCAGCTTCCAACCTATGCCAAGAATGTAAACCAGCAACAGCAAGTCCAGCACGCTGAACACAGAGTCGGCAGACAGACCCAATATGGTGTCTATCTCAAGCCGAAAAGCGCCGTTGGCTCCCAGGATCACGGCTGCCACCGCCATGACTGTGACCGCTGCAGGCACTATCAACTTGCGAGCGCTGCTGCTTTGCGTGAAATACAGCACAAGCGCCATAATAAACGGCAGTGCTACACAACAAAAAACAAGTGTACTCATCTTCTTTGCCCCACTACATTGCGAGTTGTGAAAAACTTCACTCTTGATAACTTCCTCACAACATAAAAAAACAGACTCCCTCCTTACATTCTTTCATCACACCATTTTTACTAGAGTTAATCTATGTACATTTTTGCGTCAACATATTTGATTAATTTGCCTACATTGATTGTTCAAAGAACAATTCATAGTAGATTACTCGTTTTTTTTAACATTCTGATTTCTGGCCCAATTGCCAAAGAGCCAAACGGGCGTGTCCTTCCGCGCACACGGGTGATTTCTAGAAAACGCAGACAAAACCTCCCCAGATTGCTTTTCAGAACAACTGCCGGAAACAACAGAGGTTGCACAGGCCGTGCCCCGCCCCCCAGAAAAAAAACACAAGCGCCCCTGCGGCGCAGCCATGCGAAAAACATGGCCTTGTGCTGCAAGGGCGCTTGCCGCCAGCCGTAAGGGCTGACTCAAACAACTGCACTCTCCCCCGGGCAGTGCCGGAGGAGATATGGGATCAGGGGTTGAACACCAGCGGGCCTTCAGCCATGGTGGCGACCATGACGGCCTTGATGGTGTGCAGGCGGTTTTCCGCCTCTTCAAAAGCCATGTTGCGGGGCGATTCAAAGACTTCATCGCTCACTTCCATGCATTCAATGCCAAAGCGCTGATAAATGTCTTCGCCAACTGCGGTATCACGATTATGGAAGCTCGGCAAACAATGCAAAAACTTGCATTGGGGATTGCCCGTCAGTTCCATTGCTGCCGCGTCCACGCGATACGGCGTCAACAGATCAATGCGCTCTTTCCATACGGAATCAGGCTCGCCCATGGACACCCAGACATCAGTGGAGAGGAAATCGCAGTCTTTAACGCCTTCGGCCACGCTTTCCGTGCGCGTAATGTGCGCGCCAGTGCTCTTGGCTATGTGAACGGCCATTTCAAAAACTTCGTCCGACGTCCACAAAGCTTTGGGAGCAACAGAACGGAAATCCAGCCCAAGCAGGGCCGAACCAACCATCAGGGAATTGCCCATATTATAACGTGCATCCCCAAGATATGCCAGTGTTTGTTGATTCAAAGGTTTTTCGCAGCACTCGCGCATGGTCAGCATGTCGGCCAGAAACTGCGTGGGGTGCCATTCGTTGGTGAGACCGTTCCACACCGGCACACCTGCGTGTTCTGCCAGCGCCTCTACCCTCGCCTGCTCATAACCGCGATACTCAATACCATCATAAAAACGGGAAAGCACGCGGGCGGTATCGGCCATGGATTCCTTTTTGCCCATCTGCGAGCCGGAGGGGCCAAGATAGGTCACGCGCGCGCCCTGATCATATGCTGCAACTTCAAAAGAACAGCGAGTACGCGTGGAATCCTTTTCAAAAAGGATGACAATATTTCGGTCTTGCAGAAACTTTGGCTCGCGCCGAACCTTTTTGGCCTGCTTGAGCTGGGCCGCCAGATCCAGCAGATATGTGAGGTCTTCCGGCGTGAAGTCTATTTCTTTCAGAAAATCCCGGTGATACAGCCTATTGCTCATGACGCATTCCCACCCTTTGCAGACAGTGTGAATCCCTGCGAATATATCACAGGTTGAAAACTATAATTCGAGTATCATTCCAATTTCGTCACAGCAGTAAAACTTGGGGCATTTACTGCATTCAACCCACACAATGGCGGGCATATCATCGCGTTTAAACTCGCTGAAGCCGCACTTGGAAAAAAACGGCGCAGCCAGAGTAAAGGCAAAAACCCTCGGCAAGCCGAGATCACGACATCGACCAACCAGTGCGGCCACAAGCCTTTTGCCAAAGCCCTGCGCCTGACACAGTGGGTGAACCGCCACCGACCGAATTTCCGCCAGGTCTTCCCACAGCACATGCACAGCGCCGCAGGCCACCACAACCTCATGCCCGTCCTCAGCCGAGGGAGCCGTGGCAACCATATAGTCCTGAATATGCTGGTAGAGATACTGCGGCCCGCGCGCCAGCATGACGTTGGAGGACGCATAGTGGTTGATAAGCGCAGACATGCCGTGCACGTCGCGTACCGTGGCCGAACGGATGACCAGCGCTGAAAGATCTTCTACGCGGATATCCTGAACAAGGGGTTTGTCTTCTACGCCAACGCGTGGAACGGCAATGGGCATCATACGCCTCGATATCTGGATTACGCTCCGCCCCCTGTAAAGGGAAAGAAGCCCCAAAAGGTTACGCGCAAAGCAGCCAGAGCCAAACTCTGCCGCAAAGAATAAGCATAATAACAAGCCCCGCACTGTGCAAGCAATTACGGCCCGAGAGGCGGGCAAAATTTGCACTGGCGCAAGGCCCGCAGCCCTCACGCGTGCAAATCGGCGTTGCCCGCGCAGGCCTTTATGGCTATGGTACCCCCCATCAAGGAGAACGCATGCGCACTGCACCACGCTTAATCACTGTCTGCCTTGCCTGCGCACTGCTCTGCCATTTGCCCCTACCTGGCATTGCGGCGCAGCAGGGGGACGAACAACCCCGCCTTATGAAAGTTGTAGCGCTTTCCCGCCACGGGGTGCGCTCGCCTACGCAGGCTCCCGATACGCTTTCGCAGTGGAGCACCCGTAACTGGCCCCAGTGGCCTGTGCCGAGGGGGTTCCTCACGCCGCGCGGTGCGCGGCTGGTAACCGCCATGTGGGAAGACATGCGCGGGCAAATGCTGAATCTTGGCCTGCTGCCCGACAGCGCCTGCCCACCGCCCGGCAAGGTCTTTGTGCGCGCCGACGTGGACCAGCGCACAAGAGCAACAGCCAAAGCCCTGCTTGATGGCCTCTGCCCCGCTGGCGGGCAGACCTATGCCGTTTCAAGCCAGACGCCCGATCCGCTTTTTCATCCCGTGCAGGCGGGTTTTCAGCGTTTTGACCCAGCCTCGGTAGCCGCCAGCATCATGACCACGGCCGGAGGCGATCTTGATCGACTGCATGAGGACAATGCAGGGGCCTTGACCCACATCCAGCACCTGAGCGCCCCGGTGGCCCCCACATTGTGCTCGCGCTACAATCTGCCGCCCACCTGCGGGCTCGCAGACCTGCCAAATTCTGTGAGCGTTGATGCTGACGGCAAGGGCGCAGGACTTTCCGGCGCACTGGCAACAGCATCAAGCATGGCGGAAATTTTTTTGCTGGAATATGCGCAGTGGCCTGAAATTTCTGCCGGATGGGGCCAGGTGGACGCGCACGTTCTGCGTGAGGTGCTGCCCGTACACACCAGCGTGTTCAACACAGTGAACCGTTCTCCGGTTGTGGCTCTTTTCAAGGGGGCATCGCTGCTTTCAGAAATGGCCGCAGCCCTTGACGGCACTCATAGGGATCAACGCTGCAACGCGGCTTCCCTGGTTGTTTTTGTGGGGCACGACACCAACCTTGCCAATGTGGGCGAATTGCTGGGCGTGCACTGGCAGTTGCCCGGCTACCCCGATGACGCCACCCCGCCAGGATCAGCTCTTATGCTTGAGCTGTGGGATATGGGCGGTAAAAAAGAAGTGCGCGTGCGCTTTTTTGCCCAGTCGCTGGAAGCCCTGCATGAACCCTTTGTTGATCCGCCGCAGCCTGTGAGCGGCCTGGCCATCCCCCAGTTTACCGATCCGGCCAGAACCCACAAGGCAACTGCGGCTCTGGTAACAGCGCCGCCTGTTGTGGGAGAGGCCCGCTTCAGCCTTGAAAGTTTTTCCAAAAGGGTCAACAAAGCACTGCGCAATGCATCCCTGGTTCCACAAGAGGTTCCCCCGCTACGCCTGCGGGTGGACAGCGATGTGGACAGCCGCCCTGCCACAGCCACTTCCGCTGAGGCTTCTCCACCAGTAAAAAACCGCTGACCCCATAGGCCCCCTGCACTCCACACCGCCGCATCATGTGATGCGGCGGTTTTTCATTTTACAGCACCGCATAGTGGCTTCTGGCGCGACAAAAAAAGGCTGGCGGCAAAAATTTCCCCCACGCAAAACGGAATGTCTTTTGCATAATCAGATTGGGAAAAAAATTCCCCGGCTGATACGCGACACAGGGAGGTGCGCTTACAGTATTCGGCTTCGCCCGCAGTGGATTGCAGGTGTTGCCGACAATGTCCGCAAGGACTGGGAGACAGTATGAGCGTCAGTGCGTTATCATCATCCTCTTCCTCCTATTGGGAGAAGATGCTTGCGCAGATGAAAGGCTCCAGCGAGGCGCAATCGCAGGACAATCTGGCAAGCAAGCTTTTCGGGGATCTGGATTCTGACGGGAACGGAGCGTTAAGCCTTGATGAAACCGGGCTAAGCAGCGAACTCTACAACAAACTTGATACCGATGGCGATGGGGCCGTTTCGCAGACAGAACTGCAAAAAGCCATTGAAACCCAGCGCAACGCCATGTTCACCAACATGCAGATGGGGCAGAGCCAGGCAGCACAGACAGCGGCGTCGACTCAGCCCACTGCCAAGGATCTGCTTTCCGCCATTATGAGCGGGCAGGTTCCCGGCGGCATGCAGGGCGCAGGGCGCGGCGGCAAGGGTGACGACCTTGCGTCCAAACTCTTTTCTTCGCTGGACAGTGACAGCAGCGGCGGCCTGAGCGCCGAGGAAACGGGCCTCAGCCAGTCCGTGTTTGACGCCATGGACACCGATCAGGACGGCTCCGTCTCTTCCGATGAACTGGCGGCAGCGCTGAAAAAACAGCGCGAAGCCATGAACAACGGCTCCCAGAATCCGCAAAACCAGTCCAGCGAACAGAATTCCTCAGGCGAAATGGACGCAAAAACCCTGCTGTCTTCCATCATGAACGGCCAGATGCCCCCGCCGCCTCCCTCGCAGGGGCAGTCTGCTTCGTCTGGTCAGACAGGATCATCCCACGTGGCTTCCAAGCTTTTTTCGAGCCTGGACAGCGACAGCAGCGATGGCCTGAGCGTTGACGAAACAGGCCTCAGCCAGTCTGTATTCGACTCCATGGACGCGAATCAGGATGGCTCCGTTTCCGCTGACGAGCTTGCAACCGCACTTGAAAAACAACGCGCAGCGATGGGAACAGACCAGACCAGCACAAGCCGAACCGCCATGGCCCGCAGTTTTCTGTCAGCCATTGCCAACAGCGCCTACCAGAGCGTGAGCCAAACCACCGCCGCTGCCCAGAGTGTGGAAGCAGTGGCCTGATCCCCACCAGGAACAAAGCCTCCTCCACGCAGAAGACGCTCACACATTATGCCCACAACCATAAGCCCGGCTGCGCAAAACAGCCGGGCTTATGCCATGTAGCCCCTTGCATAGTAACATGCCCCCCATCAGGTAGACGAAGTAAAAAAGCCCCACCATGCTTAAACTTTGAAAACATGATGGGCTTTTTTATGGCCTAAGGAATACGTTCACGTAAAGCCAACTCTTTGGATAATGCATGTGTTGCACTATTCTTCTCCAATTTGAAGGCTGAAGTTTTTTCTTGGAAAAACGGTTCAGAGCGAAGAGGAAACCAGCACTCTGATTGAAGAATACATACGTTTTTACAACACAGAACGACTCCCCCAAAAGCTCGACCAGCTTTCCCCGATAGAATACCGGGAAAAATGGCCGCTTAATCTTCGCCACGGAGATATTATTAACTGTCTACTTGAGGTGCAGACCATATGCCGGGGGATATTTTTTGTGCCCTTCACATGCAATATCATGGCCGTGGGCGCGAAATATCCTTTGTGGTGTTGTCGTTAGCCGACATGGATAATGCGTACACTGGCAATCAATAGTACGCTAATTACTAGTGTGTAATTAAAATAGAAAATTGAGTGCATACTCAACGCTTGGGGAAATTTTTAAACAAGATGTAAGCCTGCGGTATAAACGTGTTCTTTGCTATCGCAATGTTATAATAGTATATATTATATGATGGTATATTAATCTGGAATAGCAACAGATAAATTTATTTTTATCCGTGTGTTTGTTGTGTCTGTTGCTGTTAAAATTGGTAATCGATTTTACAGGGTTGTAGTTGTCAAATTGGAATTTGCCAATGCGGTACTTTTTAGTATCAAGATATCTTGCTGATATTTTTATTTTTTATTTTTTAAGAAGTATTGAAAAAAATCACAAGGGGGCATAATGCGAGCAGAGATGTAGCCGATAGGCTATATCGAAGTTGGCGTGACGCTTTTTGATCTCCATCGTGTGTATTTAAACTTTAGCGCCGAGTAGAATGCAATGAAGCTTGTAACAAAAATTTCTTGCGGGATGGGGATGCTGGGTGTTTTGATGGCTTTATTAGCCGGATATATGCTTTGGCAAATGTCGGAACTCAACAACATCACCTCTGTATTGGCGCATCGCAATGTGCCAGTGTCGGAGCTTGCTGGCGAAATCAATACTGACACTGCAGAATACAGAATAATGGAATTCCGTTACCTCATTGAAAATGACGCGCAAAAGGCTTCTGCGATCAAAGCAAAACTTGATGAAGTGCGAAAAACGTTTGATCGGGAAATTCAAGAAATTGGTGACCTCTGTATTTCTGGCAACGCCAAGCAGTGTGTGCTGGATATTGAGCGCGGCCTGAAAAAATATTTGGATACTTCCAAAGAAGTGTTGCTCCTGCGGCAAAACGGCAAGGTAGATGAGGCCCTGGCCCTGCTTACGGGCAAGTCGCATGCTGATTACGAAGCTATGACCGATTCCATTGAACTCCTGGTGAAGGTTTCGCACGACAACGCCCACGCGCGTGGCCTTAAAGGGGACAGCCTGTACGCCACAAGCAACGCCATGGGCATCGGCCTGACCCTTTTTGCCATTGTGCTTGCTGCTGCATCGGCCGCTCTAATTGCGCGCGAAACAAACCGACAGCTTGGCAGAGACCCTGGGGAATTGCTGGTGGTCGCTCAGCGTGTGGTGGACGGGGATTTTAATATTGACGATGGCCATGCCAGAATTGGCGTGTATGGCTCAATCATCGCCATGGTGGAGGCCTTGAAAGGCCATATCGAAAAGGCCAGGAGCGAATCAGAAAACGCCAGAGAACAATCGCGTCAGGCGCACGAAGCTATGGATAGCGCCAATGCGGCCAAGGATGAGGCGCAGCATAAAACGGAAGCAATGGTGCGTGCCGCAGGCAAGCTTGAAAAGGTCGTGCAGATTGTCAGCTCGGCTTCCACGCAGCTTTCTGCCCAGATCGAACAGGCAGGCAAGGGGGCCGGGCATGCTGCGCAAAGACTTGCGGAAGCTGCCACTGCCATGAACCAGATGAACGCCACCGTGCAGGAGGTGGCCCGCAATGCCGGCCAGGCATCTGTGGCATCCACCGATACAAAGGACAAAGCCGAAGCCGGGGCCGACATTGTGCAAAAATCGCTTGTCAGTATCGGCCAGGTGCAGACAGTTTCGCAGGAACTCAAGCAGGATATGCTGCAACTGAACACGCACGCCCAGGCCATCAGCCAGATTATGGGCGTCATTTCAGATATTGCGGACCAGACAAACCTTCTGGCGCTCAATGCCGCCATTGAAGCCGCCCGCGCGGGTGATGCCGGGCGGGGATTTGCCGTGGTCGCCGACGAGGTGCGCAAACTGGCAGAAAAAACCATGGCCTCGACCCATGATGTGGGCAATGCCATAAATGCCATACAGGAGAGCACTTCAAAGAGCATGGCCTCCACGGATAATGCTCTTGAGCAGGTTAACCAGGCAACGGGATACGCCAGCCAGTCCGGGCAGGCTCTCAATGAAATACTGGAAACTGTTTTGGGCATGGCAGATCAGGTCAATGCCATTGCCACTGCCAGCGAGGAGCAGTCTGCCGCCAGTGACGAAATCAATCTGTCGATCGAGCACGTGAACGAAATGGCCAAGCAGACCGCCACCGCCATGGCCGAGGCCGCAAGCGCAGTGGCAGAACTGGCGCGTCAGTCGCAGGATCTCGGGCTGCTGATTAATGAAATGCGTCAGGAATAGGCAAAATTACTACTTTATTCATAAATATAAGCATAAAGGCGGTCTGTTGCATTAGCGCGACAGGCCGCCTTTATGCTTTGAACTACGGTGCATAATTACAACACATATCGCTTTTTAAGATGTAATAATACGACAATTGCCATTGTGTTGCTGTGATTTATAATTGTAATTAGCATGGTGTACATGTATTGATTGTATTTTTTTTTGAGGTTTGGTATAGATTCTCCCAATATCCTATGGCATGTAATGCTTATATTCTCAGGAGTGCATATGGCAAGATTTCTAACGGTGCTCGGCGCCCTGTGCGCCGCGCTTCTTGTGCCCGGTGTCGTTCTCGCAGGGGAGGGACATCCCAATATCCCTGGTGCGCAGCTCTCAGTCCTTTGGGCAATCCCCTTTGTGTGCATGTTGCTTTCGATTGCCATAATGCCTTTGGCATTGCCCCATTTTTGGGAAAAACACTTTGGTAAAATCGCGGCCTTCTGGGGGCTGGCCTTTCTGACGCCCTGTCTTCTGGTTTATGGGTTCAATGTGGCCCTCTACGAGTTTTTGCACATTATCCTTCTGGATTATGTTCCTTTTCTGGTGCTGCTGTTCACGCTCTTTACCATCGCAGGCGGTGTGCGGCTTACCGGTTCGCTGGTTGGGACACCCGCGATCAATACCGGGCTGCTGGCAGTGGGCACTGTGCTGGCCAGCTGGATGGGAACAACCGGCGCGGCCATGCTGCTTATCCGCCCCTTGCTTCGGGCAAACGCGCACCGTAAATACCGTGTTCATTCTGTTGTCTTTTTTATTTTTCTTGTGGCCAATATTGGCGGCTCGCTTACGCCTCTGGGCGATCCGCCGCTGTTTCTGGGTTTTCTGAAGGGTGTGGATTTCTTCTGGACCACAACCAACCTGCTTATGAAAACAAGCCTCATTGCCACAATTTTGCTGGGTATATTTTTTGTCCTTGATACCGTGCTGTTCAAGAAAGAAGGCAGCCCCAAGCCTGAAGCGCAAGCTGGCGCGGCAGAAGAAAAGCTCGGCCTTGACGGCAAGATCAACCTGCTGTTTCTTCTGGGCGTTGTTGTGGCCGTGTTGCTTTCCGGCCTCCACCCTCTGGGCGAACTGGTTTCGGTCTTCGGCGTGTCGGTTGAAGGACAGAACCTGCTGCGCGATGTGATGCTGCTGTGCCTGGCCGGGCTTTCGCTCAAGTTTACGAGCCGGCGCTGCCGGGAACTCAACGGCTTTTCCTGGGCCCCCATTGAAGAAGTTGCCAAGCTGTTCTTTGGCATTTTTATCAGCATGGTTCCCGCCATTGCCATTTTGCGCGCAGGAGCTGATGGTGCGCTTGCTCCCCTGATTCACCTTGTTTCGCACGATGGGCAGCCGGTTAATTCCATGTATTTCTGGCTTACGGGCATTCTCTCCAGTTTTCTGGATAATGCGCCGACCTATCTTGTGTTTTTCAACACTGCAGGCGGCGATGCGCAGCACCTTATGCACGATATGCCCGCCACCCTGGCCGCCATATCTGCGGGTGCCGTTTTTATGGGCGCCAACAGCTACATTGGCAACGCGCCCAACTTCATGGTGCGCTCCATTGCGGAAAGCGACGGCGTGCCTATGCCCAGCTTCTTTGGCTACATGGCATGGTCGGTAGGCATTCTGGTACCCCTGTTTGGACTGTTGACCTGGCTGTTCTTTATCTAGCCGATGCAACACCCGCGAGGCGGGATTTGTCATCAGTATAAAGCAAGCCCCTCTACCTTAAGGTCGAGGGGCTTGCTTGCTGTCTGCCAAAATACAATGTTCCCGCGCCAGCTCATACAGCGCCCAAGGGCATGCTTCCCTCAAGGTAGCGCCTGCAAAGGCGCACCGTGTGTTCAAGCCAGTGTGCGCCGAGGTTGCGGGCGATCTCGGTATTGGCGTGGGTGGCCATCCATGCTGTCATCTGGATACGCCGCTGCATGATCATATGCGGGATCATGGCTTCATCCTGAGCATCCAGATGACTGACCAGCTCATATCCCTGAAGCCAGTTTTCCAGCCAGAGGGGGGCCAGCGGGCAGTGTTCCTCAAAGCTCATGGCCGTAGCAATGTCGTGAACAAACCAGCCCATGCCGCAATCGTCAAAATCAATGACGCGCGTACCGGCCTTGTGCAGCAGCAGATTGGTCAAGCGCAGGTCAGCGTGAATCAGGCCATAACGCCGGGCGGTCTGGCCGTAGGCGCGCAGTTTTCCCCCAATACAGTTCACGGCCGCCTCCAGAAGCAGGGCGTCCTCGCGTGGCAGGCCGGGGCTTGCCCGCCAGTCCCCCCAATGGGCGCACGGGCCAACCATACTTTCGTGGTTCCAGACGATGCGCTGGAAGCCTGCCGGTTTTTGCCATTGCCGGCTATGCTGGTGGAGGCGCCCCGCCACTTCGCCAAGCTGCCGAAAGGCGCGTGGGTCTAGCTGCACTGTTGGCATTTCGCCGTCAATCCACTGAAAAAGAACGATATTTCTGTGTGATCCGTCTGGAAGGCGCATAGTCAGCACCCTTTCGCCCTTGATGGTCGGCAAGGCTTTTGGCGTGACCATGCCAGTATCTTGCTGCAAGGCATCCAGCCACATCAGCTCGCCCATTATATTGATGTGCGAGTGATAATTTTCGCGGTGCACACGCAGGGCGTAACGGCTGTTGCTGGTCTGGACAAGAAATGTGGCGTTTTCTGAACGGCAGAGCAGGTGCAGGCTTCCCTGCATTTCCGGGGGGTACTGCTGCAATGCCTGCCGTGCCAGTTGCGTCACGGCCTGATCGCTGAGCGAGTCATTTTGCTGGAGTGACATATTCCCCCCTGCGTTGGATGTCGTGCCAGTCGGTTCCATCTGCTGTCAGGGGGGAGCAGTGCGATCATAACCGGCATCGCCTTTCATGCCCCGCAAGCAGTTGCTTCAAAACAGTTTTGCGGCGTGCGGCGGATGGTAAAAACAGATGTTCAGGCCAGAATGACTTTGGGCAAAATTTCTTTCAGCTCCTTCAGACATGGCAAATCCGAAGCTGCGGCATCGGTAATGAGCATGGAAATTTCGCGAGGTGAGGCGTAGTTTATCCGGCTGATAACGCCAAGCTTTGTGTGATCAGCGAGTATGCACAGCCTGCTGGCGCGTTGCGCCATGCAGCGTGCCACGGCGGCTTCTTCCGGCAAAAAGCTGCTTGCCCCGTGGTGTGCATCCAGCCCCACGGGCGAAAGAATTGCCATATCTACTCGCCAGCGCTGAATTTCTTCAATCACACCCTCGCCGCAGGTCTGCTCCCGTCCGGCAAGGATGCGGCCTCCCACCAGCACCACTGTGCTGTCGTTTTTTTTATCTTCGTCCCTTTCACTCAAAATGATGGCGGCGCGCAGGCTGTTGGTCACGATGGTGAGCCCAGGCATGGTGCAGAGTTCCTCTGCCAGAGCCGTTGTTGTGGTACCTGCGTCCATAAACACTGTTTGCCCCTGTTGCAGTTGCAGCACCGTGGCGCGGGCAATGGCGCGCTTTTCCCGTTCCAGCCGGGTTCTGCGCTCTTTGAGTGAGGGTTCGGAAGTAGAGGAATCCAGCGCCACAAGGCCGCCATGTACACGCCTTGCCGCGCCCTGGTTTTCCAGCTCGATAATATCCCGGCGGGCTGTTTCCCGGGAAATTCCCAGCTCATTGATAAGCCGCTCTGTGCTGATATGACCGTTGGCGGCTATGAGGGCAAGTATGCGGTGCAGGCGGGTTTCGCGCAGCATGTGTTTCAACCTTGTTAGATATACGCTGACATTCTGGTTAGCATATAGCTTTTTGCTGCGCCTGCAATATGCATTTTTGTGTGTTTGTGTATTTTGCTGTTGCAGTGGCTGAGCGCGGTAAATTTGTTGGGTTTGGGCATTCTGGACGGCCCGTGTCTAAAGGATGCCAGACCTGGGATGCCCGGCAAAGCCCCGTCAGGTCGCGCGGCTTGTCTCCTCAATATTTTCAGGGGCCAGAGCCTCCTTAGTATGGGTAATGCAGCCCCCTTTGGCAAGTTGCCCCATACACGTCAGGCAATGCGCTTTTTCAAAATTGTATTGGCAATAAAGCCGCATGTCTCTGTTTTTTATCTGGATGCCCTAGTGTTTAATTGTATTAATGTGTTTTTGTGTAAAAAGTTGACTAACAAAAATGTGCTAATCATTACAAAATTGTTTCAGAAAATGAGCCGCTCTCCTTTGCTTTGAATATAAAAATATACTGAATGAAAATACAAAAATTTTATATTTTAGCATGTTATAAAAAATAACTTTGCCCATCCATCCTCTGGCTCGCTATTTGCTTAATGGCATTTCATGAGTGCAAGGCTAGGGCAGTAGCCTGAGTTAAGTGCATTTTTGAGGCGTAGGCGCTTGCGGTGAATAAACAGTTTTTGTTTTGAGGAGGTAAGTATGGAGAGGCGTGAATTTTTGAAGACAGCGGGTATGGGCGCCACGGCGGCGGTTGCCGCCACAACTGGCATCATGGGGGCCACTGAGGCAAGGGCCGCCAAGGCTCCCATCAAGTGGCGCATGCAGACCTACGCGGGTGCGGCGCTTGCCGAGTTTGTCATCAAGCCGCAGATCGACGCCTTCAACAAGGCCGCCAATGGCGAAATGGTCATCGAACTTTACACCTCCGACCAGCTGGTTCCCACCAGTGAGCTTTTCCGCGCTGTGCAGAACGGCACCATTGACGCCGTGCAGTGCGACGAAGACTCCATGTCTTCCCCTGCCGATGTGGCCATCTTTGGCGCGTATTTTCCCTTTGCCACCCGCTATTCGCTCGATGTGCCCGCTCTTTTTGAACACTGGGGCCTGAACGACATCTGGAAAGAAGCCTACGGCGAGATCAAGGGCGTTGAATGGCTTGGCGCAGGCTCCTGGGATCCCTGCAACTTTGCCACCACCAAGCCTATCCGCAGCCTTGCCGACCTGAAAGGCAAGCGCGTGTTCTCCTTCCCCACGGGCGGCAAGTTCATGAGCCAGTTTGGCGTGGTGCCTGTTACCCTGCCCTGGGAAGACATTCAGGTGGCCCTGCAAACCGGCGAGCTGGACGGCGTGTGCTGGTCGGGCATTACAGAAGACTACACCTCCGGCTGGGCAGAGCAGTGCAAGTATTACCTCACCAACAACATCTGCGGCGCGTGGATCGGTTCGTACTTTGCCAACAGCAAAAAGTGGGCTGAAGTGCCGGAACACCTCAAAACTCTGTTTAAGCTCACCTGCGACAGCTCCAACTATTTTCGCCAGCACTGGTACTGGTGGGGCGAAGCTCACTACCGCGCCACCGGCGGCAAGATGGAACTGACCTCCATTCCCGATGCTGAATGGGGCACTGTTGAAGAGGCCGCCCACAAGTTCTGGGACGAAACAGCCAAGAAAAGCCCGCGCTGCGCCAAGGTTGTGGATATCCTCAAAAAGTACAATGCCGAAATGGCTGTTGCGGGCCGCCCGTACCGTTATTGATTGCAAACCCTCTGGAGGCAGAACCTTCCGTCTGCCCGATGTGCCGTCGTCCGAATCCTTCGGCGGCGGCGCATCAAAGCCTGCCCCCAGTTAAACCAAGCGGCAGGAAATTTGCGGAATAAAGGTTTGGGAGGAGAGCGTCATGCCAAACTGGATCAAGCTGTTTGTCAGGTATGTGGATGCGGTTAACCGCCTGGTGGGGCGGGGGGTTCTTTATCTTGTGTTCGTCATGATGGGCATTTTGCTCTACTCGGCCATATCCCGTTACTGTTTTGATGCTCCGGTGATCTGGGGCGTGGAAATGGCCCAGTTCACCATGGTGGCCTACTACATCCTTGGTGGCGGTTTTGCCCTGCTTACCAATTCGCACGTGCGTATGGATGTGTTCTATGGCCGCTGGAAGTGGAGAAAACAGGCAAAGATGGACGTGCTCACGTCTGTTTTTCTGGTCGCATACCTTGCCCTCCTGTTCTACGGCTGTGTTTCAAGCACATGGTATTCCATAGAGTTTGACCAGCACAACAATTCTGCATGGGCTCCTGCTCTGGCCCCCATCAAGATCATCATGGGCATTGGCATTTTTCTTACGCTGTTGCAGGCCTTTTCAGAATTTTTCAAGGCGCTGGCGCGCTCACGCGGCCTGCTGCTTGGCGAGGAAGTGCCCGAGCGTCTTATTGTAGAAAGCGGTTATGTGGAACCAGAAGCGGAGCCTCAGCTTGTTGGTGTTGTGGCTGATCCGGTTGCTTCGCCGCAGGTTCTTGCTCCGGCGCAAGCGCTTGGCGGCTCGCGGTAACGCCCCAATTTTCATTTTCCAGCTCCGGCGTATGCGAGCGCCGTAAAGGACGCGAGGACATGTTCGATCTTACGTTCACTCTTTCTCACGAGGGCATTGCCCTGATGCTCTTCGCATCCATGGGAATGCTCATGCTCACCGGGCAGCGGGTGTTTGCGGCCATCGGCTTCACCGGGGCCATCGCGGCCCTCTTTCTGTGGGGTACCGGCGGTTCGCAGATGGCGTTCAACGCCAGCATCACGCTGATGAAGTGGTTCCCCATGATCACTCTGCCCCTGTTCATCTACATGGGCTACATGCTCTCGGAATCGGGCATCGCCAACGACCTTTACCGCATGTTCCACGTCTGGATGGGGCCTTTGCCCGGCGGCCTTGCCATCGGCACGGTCATTCTGATGGTGGCCATTTCCGCCATGAACGGCCTGAGCGTCGCGGGCATGGCCATCGGCGCAACCATCGCCATGCCGGAAATGCTCAAGCGCGGATATGACAAGCGCATGGTTTCGGGCGTTATTCAGGCAGGCAGCTCGCTGGGCATCATGATGCCACCAAGCGTTGTTATGGTGCTCTACGGCATGATCGCCCGTCAGCCTGTCAGCAGCCTCTGGATGGCCGGCATCGGCCCCGCCCTCATGTTTGCGGTGATACTCATTGGCTACATTGTCATCCGCTGCAAGCTCAATCCCGCAATGGGCCCTGCGCTGCCCAAGGAAGAACGCGAATCCATCACCTCGGCGGAAAAGTGGAAGAGCCTTTGGGCTGGTCTGCTGCCGCTTGCCATTATTTTTTCTGTGACCGGCGCGTTCATGACCGGCATCACCAGCCTGGTGGAAAGCTCCGCCGTGGGCGCTCTGGTGGCGACCATCGCAGCACTGGTCAAGGGGCGGCTCACGGCCAGGGTGATGCGCGTTGTCCTGGTGCAGACCCTCAGCGTGAGCTGTATGTTCATGTGGATTATCATGGCTGCCCTGTGTTTCAGCTCTGTTTTTGACGGCCTTGGCGCAGTGCATGCCATCAAGAAGCTCTTCATTGACGGCTGGAATCTCAGCCCCTGGGGCGTGCTTATCGTCATGCAGCTTTCGTATCTTTTCATGGGGATGTTCCTTGACGATACGGCCATGCTGATCATTGTGGCCCCGCTGTATATTCCGCTGGTCAAGGCGCTGGGTTTTGACCCCATCTGGTATGGCGTGCTCTACACCATCACCTGTCAGATCGCCTACATGACGCCGCCATTCGGGTACAACCTCTTTTTGATGAAGGCCATGGCTCCAAAGGGAGTCACGCTGAACGACATCTACGCCTCCATTGTGCCAATGGTCATAATAATGCTGGTGGGGCTGGTGCTGGTTATGCTCTTCCCTGATATCGCCATGTTCCTGCCCAGAACATTCCTGTAGCAGAGGCGGACAGCATGAATGCCCACAGCACCCTGCGCGAAATCCTGGCCAAGGCGTCGCCCCTCAGATCGGGCGACGTGCTGGCCGGGGTGGCCGCCGCCAACGACGAGGAACGCGTGCGCGCCCAGATGGTGCTGGCCGATGTGCCCCTCAAACGCTTCCTGAACGAGGAGGTGGTGCCTTATGAAAAGGACGAGATCACCCGCCTTATCCTTGACAGCCACGATGCTGCGGCCTTTGCGCCCATAAGTTCCTTTACCGTGGGGGAGTTCCGCGACTGGCTGCTGACCGATGCAGCCAATGCAGAAAGCCTTGCGGCGCTGACGGCGGGCATCACGCCGGAAATGGCCGCAGCCGCCAGCAAACTCATGCGGTTGCAGGATCTCATACTGGTGGCGTCCAAATGCAGCGTGGTAACGCGCTTTCGCAATACCATAGGATTACCGGGGCATTTTTCTGTCCGTTTGCAACCCAATCACCCTACGGACGATGCGCGGGGAATTCTGGCATCAACCATTGACGGGCTGTATTACGGCTCCGGCGATGCGGTTATCGGCATCAATCCGGCTTCCGACAGTCTGGAAAACATTGCAAGGCTCCTGTGTCTGCTGGACGAGCTTATTGCGCGCTATGAAATACCCACCCAAAGCTGCGTGCTGACCCACGTAACCAATGCAGTGGAGCTTATCCGCAGGGGGGTGCCGCTGGATCTGTGCTTTCAGTCCATAGCAGGAACAGAAAAGGCCAATGCCAGTTTTGGCATAGACCTTTCCCTGCTGGAAGAAGCGTGGCAGGCAACGCTTGAACTTGGGCGCGGTACCGTGGGCGAGGATGTGATGTATTTTGAAACAGGACAAGGCAGCGCCCTCTCTGCCAACGCCAATTTCGGGGTCGATCAGCAAACCCTGGAATGCCGCGCTTACGCTGTGGCCCGCAGGTTCCGCCCATTACTGGTGAATACCGTGGTGGGATTTATTGGGCCGGAGTATCTTTTCAATGGCAAGCAGATTATTCGTGCGGGGCTGGAAGACCATTGCTGCGGCAAACTGCTGGGTCTGCCTATGGGGGTGGACATCTGTTACACCAACCATGCCGATGCCGATCAGGACGACATGGATGCACTGCTGACCCTGCTGGGCGCGGCTGGTTGCAATTTTATCATGGGTATTCCTGGTGCGGACGACATCATGCTCAATTATCAATCCACCTCGTTCCACGATGCGGCCTATCTGCGCAAGCTGCTGGGCAAGCGGCCTGCACCGGAGTTTGAAACGTGGCTTGAAAGCATGGGCATTCACAACGATGCCGGTGCATTGCTGCCACCGGCGGGCGCGTTGCGCGGGCTTGAGCAGCGTGTCAGACAGGTCATATAGAGCCTTTTGCGGTGCGGGTTTTCTCAGAATCCGCGCAAAGCAGACTTGAACTGTCCCAAAGGATGGTGCCATGAACGTCATGAAGCAGGAATATTTGCCAGCATCAGCGGCAACAGTTTTGGAAGACCCTTGGGCCGATCTGAAACGCTATACGGATGCCCGTATTGCCCTTGGGCGTTGCGGCGTCAGCCTGCCGCAGACGGAATGGCTGCGATTTCGTCTGGCGCATGCCAGAGCGCGCGATGCGGTACTGACGCCTTTTGACAGGGCAAGCGTGCGCGAAGAAATTGAAAGTGCAGGGTTGCACTGCGTTGAGCTTGCCAGCGCTGCTGCAAGCAAGGAGGATTTTCTGGCAAGGCCCGACAAGGGGCGGCGACTTTCAGAAGCCTCGCACGAGCTGCTCGCAAGCCAGTACGCAAGGGCTGACAATAAGGGGGCGGACATTTGCCTTGTTATCAGCGATGGGCTTTCGGCCCGCGCTGTGCATGAAAACGCGGCCCTCTTTGCCCGGCTTTTTCTGGCCTGCGCGGCAGATGCCGGCTATAGCGCAACCCCCGTGGCTTTGGTGGAGTTTGGGCGGGTTGCCGTGGCGGACGAGGTTGCTTCGCTCATGAAGGCAAGGCTGGTGGTGATTCTTATTGGTGAACGGCCGGGGTTGAGTTCGCCCAACTCTCTGGGAGTTTATCTGACCTACGCGCCCTTTCCCGGCTGCACCGATGAAGCGCGGAACTGTATTTCAAATGTGCGACCTGCGGGCCTGAGCATTGAAGACGGCGTGCGCAAACTGTGCTATCTGGTGCAGGGGGCCTTTGCGCGGCAATTGACCGGGGTGAACCTCAAGGACGACATGCCCGCAACGTATTTGCCCTTTGGTAAGGATACGACTGCGATTGTATAGGATCTTTATGTTCAGTGGGCAAACTTGCCCCGTGCTCACAGCACAACAGCCGGGCTGCGCAAGGCAGCCCGGCTGTTGTTGTATACCTCTGTGCGAGAGCCTTTTTAGGCGTCGCGTTCTTTCTTGAAAACAATGAGGGGGCAGTTTTTGCAAACGGCTGCGCCGGGGAAGGGTTCGCCAAGGCGGGTGATGGACGCGCCGCCCTTGTTGGTGACGCGGTCTTCAAGGCGCTGCACCAGAGCTTCCATGTGCTCGCCGGGGATGGATACGTTGATTTCGCCCCGTTCCGTCTTGCCGGAATTGTAGCTGCCGCTGCAAGCGAGGTACAGGTTCGCCTGCTTGGTGTTCAGCGTGTAGACATTGCCGGAGCAGACGGCAGAGTTGACGCTCATGGACGGGTGGAAATTGTCGATGCGCTGGGTAGCCATCCAATCGCCAATGATGTGGTAGGCCTGCATTGTATCGCACACAAAGTGCACCACATCGGGCTGGGTGGTAGCTGCCGCAAGCGGGCTCACGGCTATGGCCAGCAGATTGGCCGGAACATGCGGCTTGGCTTCAAGCACCTTGCGGGCATGGTCGGCATCGGCGCAGTACTTGAGGTGGCTTTTGATTTCGGGTTCGTCCAGTTCTTTCCAGCCGAACACAAAACTAGCATTGGTACAGCCCATCTTGTCGCGTTCAACAATGACTGTAATACCTTCCATGCGCGCGCCGACTTCGCTCTGGCAGAAGGTCAGCGGCTTCATGGGAGAATAGTGGGGCTGAGTTTCCTTGAAGGAATCAAGCTCTTTCTGGTCGTAGAAATATTTGATTGCAACGGGTGCATGAATGAGGCGCAGCTCACGCATCAACGTTTCACTAAGCTTTTCAAATGTGTTCATATAATCCTCTGGTCTAGATGCTATTATACAAGAGTCCATTGGTACGGCCTTGTACTTATTTCTTTATGCCGTTTATGTCAATATAATCCCACTAATTTCACAAGTGGTATAACTGCCCCTTGTTTTGTTTTATTCTTAAAATTTATCATTACAAAACAACAAGTTGTATGTGATATTTTTTTGCATTACTAATTCCATTTCGCAATTAGATTGTGAAAGTTATTATTTTCATATGGTTAGATATTTGCGATTTTTTCTTGATCAGCGCGGATTTTTTATGCTTTTGCGGAACATCAGCGGCGGCACTATCTGCCTTGCTGTGCAAAAAATGGCGAGCAGTTTTATCATAATGGGCAGGTCTGGAATTAACGCGCAGCGGGTCGCGTCATATAAAAAAAAAGCCGGAGTGCTTCCACCCCGGCCTGTTCTTAACAATGACGTTGTCTAGGACTTTTTCAGCTTATCCACAATACTGTTGAGGTCTCCAGCCATTTCAGCAAGCTGCTGAATAGCTGTTGCGGATTCCGCCTGCCCGCGTGTGGTCTCTGTGGTCAGACGGGAAACCTCATCAAGACTGCGGCTGATTTCTTCCGACGCGGAAGACTGTTCTTCTGCCGCTGTTGCTATGGATTGCGCCTGATCGGCATTTTCTTTGGCAAGCACCAGAATGGCATCCAAAACTTCGCCGGATTTGTGCGACAGGGAGGTTGTTTCCTCCACCACAAGGCTGGCCTTGTCCATGGAAGAGATGCTCTGCCTGGCGGCGGTTTGCATACCGGAGATATTCTCGCCCACCTGTTTGGTGGCACCTATGGTCTTTTCTGCCAGTTTGCGCACTTCATCTGCCACCACGGCAAAACCACGGCCAGCTTCGCCAGCCCGCGCCGCCTCAATGGCTGCATTGAGCGCCAACAGGTTGGTCTGGTCAGCGATATCGTTGATGACGTCCATGATAGCGCCAATGCTGTCGGCCTGTTTGCCAAGGGCTGTCAGGTCAACCTTCATGGCCTGCGTCTGTTCATGCACATGATTTACCGAGTTAATGACCTGCCGAACCAGAGTCGCGCCCTGCCCTGCCTCCTGCTGCGTTTTGACAGCATTGGAAGCAGCCTGGCCGGAGTTGCGCGCCACCTCAACAATGGAGGCGGACATCTGCTCCATACCGGCAGAGGTGTCCGTCATGCGTTGCCGCTGGATTTCCGCAGCATGGGATATCTGCTCGGACTGTGCCGCCAGCTCTTCCGTGCTGGAGGCAATGCGCGCAACAACGCCTTCAATCTGGCCGGCAGCTTGCAAAATACCGCGCTGGGTGGCCAGCTCTGCTTCTTTGCGGGCTTCCTCCGCCTCGGCAACCGCTTTTTGCGCACGCTCGGCTTCGGAGAGGGCGTGCCGTTCCTTTTCTTCTGTCGTGCGGATCATATCTTTCAGCCGCGCAACCATGTTGCGCAGGGCATCGGCAAGCGTCCCCACTTCGTCTTTGCTCTTGATATCGAGGGTTTCATCAAGATTACCCTCGGCAACCGCTGCGGCAAAAACAACACCCTTGCCCAGCGGCTTGAAGATCAGCATGGATACCAGAAAATGCACCATCAGGGCAGAAAGCACCAGGGCGACAACGGCGGTTATGGCACTGGAGTGCAGATTGGCGGTGGAGTCACGCTGGATTTCCTCCAGCGGTTTGTACGTCCACACTTTCCAGCCAAGACCCGGAATAATGTACAGGCTCCCCTCAAACACCCTGTCTCTGCTGGTAAACTGGATGCGACCGTTCTGCTGCAACCCGCTGTATTTTTTCATATCCGGGATAACTTCCCACAGGCTTTTGCCAATGCGTTTTTCATCCCTGTTGGCCATGATGTAGCCATCGGCCCGCGTCAGAAAAATATTGTCGAACTCAAGAACATGATTGGTAAAATTGGTTATGTCCGTCAGGCCCAGGTTGATGCAGAGCGTGCCCGCCATCTTGCCGTTATCTATCAAAGGCACGCCCACAGCCATAACAGTCGCGCCGATAGACGAAGTATAGGGGGTTGTTACAACCCTCTTTTCGCCATTAAACATGCGCACAAACCACTCGCGGCCAAGGCTCTTGGCGTTAAAATTATTGATCACGCCTTTGTTATTATGCGTTTCGCCGCTGTCAAAAGCATAATAGGCTTCAACAAGATTTACCTGTTTTAGCAATTGTATAAGAACATTACGCTTATATTCATACACTTCATCCGGGGATGCGCCCACAGGATTCGTCAGCATGCGCGAGCTCAGCTCAAGCACATTGAAATATACGTCCATCTTTTCTGAAACAGCCTTACCCACTGCCTGGGACATGGTATCAAGCTGCTCCATCTCAGAGTCGTATGACGAGGCACAGAAACTCCGATACGAGCTGTAGGCCATCGCGACGATGACCAACGAAAAGAATGCGACTACGCTTAGGAGGATTTTGTTTTTTGCACTCATTGCCACGTCACGTTCTCCTTATTGAGCATCAACTTTTTTAACAAAACACTGCAATAGTATCGAATGCTCGCTAAAATTCTTTAGAGTCAACCAATAAATACTATATAATTTTTTTGTTCAGTCAATGATGTTGCAAAAACACAGCAAAAATATCGCCAAATGTTGTATTTTTGCAACATTGCGTTGCAAAAATGCAACACAGAACAATGACAGATCTTCACATCAAATCCTCATAAAATAGCCATTTTTCACATGCACAATTAAAACATTTAATACAATCCCCCAGCATCAGCATATAAGAAAGAGGCATGGGATCAGAATCGCTATCAACGGCAGAAGAAATAATGATGAATGAGAAAAGACATCAGCTATTCATGGCAAGGATTCATGCTACTTGTGCGCTGCGCGGCACTTTTATATTGTGCGGTGCTGCCATGCCGCAGCGCAATCAATAAAGCCTTGCAAGCAGGATGCGGAAATGAGCGTGAGCGTACTTTGGGGATTATTTATTTCTGCATTTGTGGCAGCCTCGATCTTTCCTGCGCAGTCAGAGCTTTTTCTGGCAGGAGCGCTGGCAAAAGACTACGCGCCACTGTGGGCAATGATCGCCGCCGCCAGCCTTGGCAACACACTAGGGTCTGCCACCAACTGGCTGCTCGGGCGGTTCTTCATCCATTATCAGGATCGCTCGTGGTTTCCCATAAAGCGCAGCAGCCTTGCCAGAGCTGAAGCGTGGTATGGCAAATACGGGCGCTGGTCGTTGCTTCTGAGCTGGATGCCTATTGTGGGCGACCCTATCACGCTTGTGGCGGGAATTCTGCGCGAGCCCTTTCCCTCATTCATCCTCATTGTCGCAGCGGCAAAAACAGCCCGCTACATCGTGGTTGCGCTGATCACCTTGCAGTTCACCTGAGGATGAAGAATAGTGGATTGAAGCAGGCCGAGCTAAACAGAATTGTTGTGCCAATGCGTGCGCCAATCAGTGCCAACCGCCCCGCGATCATGTAAAACTGGCAGGGGGGTGACAGGTGGATGACTGACGGGCAACCAGACAGAAATTTTTGCCCCAAAAACAAAAAGGATGTCACATGAAAAACCATGTAACATCCTGATTTATTTATTGGCGCGCCCGAGAGGAATCGAACCCCTGACCAAGAACTTAGAAGGTTCCTGCTCTATCCAACTGAGCTACGGGCGCACATGGCAAGGGCGTAGTGCCCAGCCGTGTGGCGGCCAATATAGTGATAGCGCCCCACGGCGTCAAGCGTTCCCGCGCATTCAGGCGTACACGCCTCTGCGACGGGATTTGCACGATGTCGCGCTTCGTTACGCAAACATCGGGCCAGATTTGCGCGGATTTTGCCTGTGCGCGCCCGCTGACAGACAGCGCGCTTTGCGCTACCATATAGAAATGAGCAACACGTTCAGCACTCCCGCAGATATCCAGCGCCATCTGGACAGCCTGGGGCTTTTTCATATGGATATGGGCCTGGGCCGCATGCGCCGGACCTTGGCCGCCCTTGACCTGACACGCCCGCCCTTTGTGGTGGCTCAGGTGCTCGGCACCAACGGCAAGGGATCAACATCGTCCTTTCTTGCTTCCCTTGCGCTTGCTCACGGCTGCCGGGTGGGCCTCTACACCTCGCCGCACTTTGTCAGCCCCACTGAGCGCATCCGCATTGGCGGGCCCAATGATGCCGCCTGCGCCCCCTGGCCTGCGGATGACTGGGTTGAGCCAGCCAATCAGGTCATGACTGCCGCGCCCGATCTGACCTACTTTGAATTTCTTACAGTACTGGCCCTGCTGGGTTTTGCGCGCAAGGGCGTGGAGCTTGCCGTGCTTGAGGCTGGCCTTGGCGGCAAACACGACGCCACAACCGCCGTTGCCGCCGACCTCATGTGCTATGCGCCCATCGCCCTTGACCACAAGGACATCCTTGGCCCCACCCTTGTCGACATTGCGACAGACAAGGCCGCAGCCATACGTTGCGCCGCGCCCGTGTGCAGCGTCGCGCAGTTTCCCGAAGCCGCAAAAATCCTTGAACGCGAGGCCCGTAGCCACAACGCGCCCTTCATCAGGGCTTGCCCGGTTGCCGCAGATACCAGCCTTGGCCTCAGCGGCCCTCACCAACGCGCCAACGCAGGCCTGGCCCTCACAGCATGGCGCGAGCTTGCCCCCATGCTGGGCAAAAATACGGACGACACGACGGCGCAGGCTCAAGGGCTGGCGCAAGCTTTTATGCCGGGTCGCTTGCAGCGGGTGCCGGGTACAGATCAGTATCCTCCGCTGCTGCTTGACGGCGCCCACAATCCGCACGGCATGGCCGCGCTTATCAAGGCCCTGCGCGCCGAAGGCCTGCAACCCGCCGGAGCGGTATTTTCCTGCCTTGCAGACAAAGACTGGTTGCCTGCCGCCCAGATGCTCAAGCACTATCTGGGCGAAGCCCCCATGTTTGTGGTTACACTGGGCAACCACCGGGCCGCAGCAGCGCAAGACATAGCCGCCGCCTGCAACGCCCTGCCGCCGGCCACGGCGCAGGCCTTGCCCGAAGGCCCACAGGGATTGGCAAAGGCTCTTGAACTGGCACGCGCCCTGCCCGCCGCCACCGAGGCCCGCCCGGTGCTCATGACAGGTTCGCTGTACCTGCTTTCGGAATTTTTTACGCAGCACCCCCAATGGCTGCTGCAAGCGCAGCTTCACTAAGCGCAGGCAAACCCTCCGCAGTCATGGCTTACGGCGCAGCATGGCAGACCAAGCCCAAGCCGCCGTGCTCGCGTATTTTTCATTTTTTGCGGTTAACGCAGTATAAAGGACGCCCATGCAAAATCTTTTTCGCGCCATTCCCGCCGTAGACGCCAGCATTGCCGCGCTGCACCGCGCGGATGCCGCACTGGGCGACAGCCAGCAAACGCCGCACGCGCTGCTGCGCGATCTTGTGGTCGCCTATTGGGATATTCGGCGGGATGACATCCGCGCCGGGCGCTGCACCACCCCCGAAGACCTGCACCTTGAACGCCAGCTGCCAGGCCTGCTGGCCTTTGTGCAGCGAGGGCTGCGGCCCCGTTTCCAATCGGCGCTCAACGCCACGGGCGTTGTGGTGCATACCAACATGGGGCGCTCCGTACTGGCCGAAGAAGCCCGAGAAGCCGTGCTGCGGGCAGCTACCGGCTACTGCAATCTGGAACTGAATCTCGCCACAGGTGGCCGGGGCAGCCGTCACGCACTGGTGGAAGAACTCATTTGCCGCGTCACCGGGGCCGAGGCGGCCCTTGTGGTCAATAACAATGCCGCCGCCGTGCTGCTGGTGCTCGACACCTTCTGCAAGGGCGGCGAGGTTATTGTTTCACGCGGCGAGCTGGTGGAAATAGGCGGCAGCTTCCGCATTCCAGAAGTAATGGAAAAAAGCGGGGCCACCCTGCGCGAGGTGGGGGCCACCAACCGCACACACCTTCGCGATTACCGCGCCGCCATCAACGAAAACACGCGCGCGCTCATGCGCGTGCACACGTCCAACTACCGGATTGTGGGCTTTCATGCCGCCGTGGCCCTGCCCGAACTGGCAGAACTGGCTCGCGAGCACAACCTGCCGCTCATTGAAGACCTCGGCAGCGGCAGTCTTATGGATTTTTCTTCCTGCGGCCTTCCCAACGAACCCACCGTGCCGGAAGTACTCTCGCAGGGCGCGGATATCGCGACTTTTTCGGGTGACAAGGTGCTTGGCGGCCCTCAGGCTGGCATCATCACCGGGCGCAAGAGCATGGTGGAAAAACTCAAAAGCAATCCGCTCACGCGGGCGCTGCGCTGCGACAAGCTGTGCCTCTCCGCTCTTGAGGCCACCCTGCGCCTGTACCTTGACCCGGAAAAAGCCCGCAAAAGCGTACCGACCCTGCGCATGATAACCTGCCCCCCCGATGAACTTGCCAAGGCAGCCCGCAATCTGGCAAACCGCCTGCGCAAGGGGCTTAATGCAGACAGCACCCTGTGCGAGGTAGGCTTGCGCGAGGATGTGTCGCGCGTGGGCGGCGGCGCGTTTCCGCAATACGACCTGCCCACGACCCTTGTACGGCTCAGGCCTACGGCATGCAGCCCCACGGCCCTCAAGGCTGCCCTGCTTGAGACGGTTCCCCCGCTCATTGGGCGGCTGGAAGGCGATGCCTTCTGCCTTGACCCGCGCACACTTGATGTCAAAGAATACCCCGAGGTACTACGCGTTCTGCGTCAGGCGCTGAACGCTGCAAACCCTCAACAGGCATAATACGCGCAACCCATTGCGTGAGATAAAAGGAACAGCATCATGGAAAAGAATCTTGCCTACAAGCCCAAAAGCATCTGGGACAACGCCGACGCCAAAACCCGCAAGGAAATGGAAGCTCTGGCCCAGCGCTATATCGACTTTATCACCCACTGCAAGACAGAGCGCGAAACAGTGGAATACGTGCGCCAGCGCCTTGCCGAGCATGGTTACGCGGAAGATTTCAGCGGCGACCGCGTTATGCGTTCCCTGCGCGGCAAGGCCATTTTTGCGGCCCGCAAGGGTGCACTGCCCCTGAGCCAGGGGCTTTCGCTGCTGGCGGCCCACGCCGACACCCCCCGCCTTGATTTCAAGCAGCGCCCGCTCATCGAACAGCCCGGCGTTGCTCAGGCAAAAACCCACTACTACGGCGGTATCCGCAAATATCAGTGGCTGGCGCGGCCCCTGGCCCTGCACGGCGTTATCGTGCGTGAAAATGGCGAAACCCTGACCGTGACCATCGGCGAAAAACCCGGCGAGCCAGTGTTCTGCATTGCCGACCTTTTGCCCCATCTGGCCCAGAAGCAGGTTACGCAGCCGGTCAGCGAAGCCTTTGAGGCCGAAAAACTCAATATCATTCTGGCCCACAGCACGCCCAAGGCTGGCAAATCCGGCAAGGACGATGCGCCCAAAGACCCCATCAAAACCCAGCTGCTCGAACTGCTGCACAAAAAATACGGCATCTGCGAAGAAGACCTCATCACTGCCGAGCTTCAGGCTGTGCCCGCTGGCCCGGCCCGCTTTGTGGGCTTTGACAAGGCAATGATCGGCGGCTACGGGCAGGACGACCGCATCTGCGTGTTTACCGCGCTGGAGGCTCTGCTTGAGGCCGAAGCCACAGGCCGCAGCATGGCTGTTATTTTCTGGGACAAAGAGGAAATCGGCTCGGACGGCGCATCTGGCGCAGCCTCGCGCTTTATGCAGTATTGCGTGGAAGACCTCACCCGCGCGTGGGAAAAGGACGTCCCGCCCTCGCATGTGCTGCTTGAGACCCGCGCCCTTTCTGCCGACGTTTCCGCAGCGCTGGATCCCGATTATCAGGATGTGCACGAAAAACAGAACGCCGCCCTGCTGGGCTACGGCCCGGTATTTTCCAAGTTTACCGGCTCGCGCGGCAAGTACGGGGCCAGCGAGGCCGACGCCGAATTTTTCGGCGCGCTGCGCGGGCTTTTCAACGGCAAGGGCATCGCATGGCAGACTGCGGAACTTGGCAAGGTCGACCTTGGCGGCGGTGGCACCGTGGCGCTGTTCCTTGCGGCCTACGGCATGCAGGTTATTGACCTTGGCCCTGCCATCCTGTCCATGCACAGCCCCTTTGAACTGGCAAGCAGCGCAGACCTCTTCGCCACCAAGCAGGCCTTCCGCGCATTTCTGGAAGCCCAGTTATAGCACGCAAGCCCGCGCAGCGGACAACTACGCAACAGGTGATTTGCGTTCTGTCTGCAAAGCTGCATAGATAACAGACTGCCCTTGCGGGCTGGTGAAAATCAGCCAGCCCGCAAGGGCAGTTTCTGTATGGCGTTTACGGATACGCTCTATTTTTTATGCAGGCTGCGAAGCGCTCTTTTGCAGATGCGCGCGGTCGCCTTACCCGGATTTTGCGCGAGCCACGCATCGCAGAGCTCGCTCACCCACTGTGGTTGTGATTTGGCGGCATCGTTAAGCCAGTTGCCCACGCTGTCCTGCACATAGGTGGAGGGGTCAGCCTGCAAGGGGTCAAGAACAGGCAAGCCCAGCGCCGGATTCTCCTTGAGGATATTCAGGTGGGCACACCACACGCCGCGCGGGCGGGTGCTTTCGCTGGCAAAACGGCGCACCCTTTCCGATGGGTCGGCGGTCCAGCCTGCGAGGTGGCTTAGGGCGCGTTCCGGCTGCTTTGCCAGATGAGGTCGCACAGCCATCCATGCCCATTCACGCACGCCAAAATGTGCATCATCCGCAAAGGGACGCACGGCTTCCAGCAGATCTTCCAGCGGCTCCGCCGGAGAATGCAGGGTATGCTCGTGCGCCAGAGCATAACATATCCAACCCCGAACAGTATCCGACCTGTGCACGGCAAACCTTGCCAATCCCTGCGCGCCCACGGCCCGGTGCACCAGCTCGCCAGCCAGCAGCATGCGCTTTGAAATCCCAAGGGATGCGGCAGCGCGCATTTCGCCCAGCAATGAGACATCAACCTGCGGCAAGGCAACAGCCATCAGGGCGGCAAAATCCACCGCCAGCCCCTCTGCCAGATTTTTAGAAGCGTCCTGCCCGCTGTTGAGCTGGACCAGACGCGTGGAAGAAATGGTCATGGCACTCCCGGCGACACCAATGCTCACGGTATGCAAAGACCTGCGTCAAACTGGCGCAGGTCTTTGCAAATCAAAACTATCCCCACAAAAGTCAAATGCACGATACAGCTCTGTTGCCCCAAACACATGCGGACAAAAAAACAACTGGCCTTGACCCGACATGCACAGGGCTGCTTCAATTTGGGGCAGGCCCTGCCCCACTCATCGAACAATTCCCCTGCGGGAGCCTCAGCCTCACCGCCCTACGCGCTACGCCCCATACCCTCAGCCCGTGTAACCAGCTTGCCGATGTCCGAAACAATATGTTGCAGCGGACACTTGTCGGGCGTTCTAGCATAAATGCTGCACACGGCTCCCCTGTCTTCATCGTAGGGAAGCAAAAACTTCGGGCCAACGCCTTTCTGAACCCATTCAGGGTTGATGCCCTTTTTCTTCAGCAGGCTGAGCAGCCACTTGGAAGGGATAGCCAGCCGCTTTTTGGAATCAGAAATGCAAGATTGGGAAACATCAAAAAACTGCGCAAGTTCCTGTTGGGTTCTGCATTGGGTGACATTCTTGATGCGGTCCATAATGGCCATGTACTCAAATACCTTTCCACTCATTGGAAGAGCCTCCTCTGTACGCTAGGCGTGCAAAATGCCCGGAATTATCAACGTCTTGAAACGAAGGAACCGGGTGCGGCGAGCGGATGCTCTGATGCGCGTTTATTGTGTTGGCCTGGATATGGCAAACCCATAAAAACGGACGCGAGGATGCTTTTCTGAAAGGGAGCGGTCTGGACAGTGAAACAGGCCAACTGATGCTGCACAAAGGATAGTGCAACAGCCGGGAGAACTGACATAGACTCCGTGCAGCCATCACAGTTGCCTAAAAAGCCGTGACAATACGCCAACGCTTCGTAGCCCTGCAGGTCGCAACCGGGTTTTGGTGAGGCAGAAATAAATTTTCAGCCCCAAGGGGAGAGTAGGGGGAACCCACAAGCTGTTCCCGTACACGTTGAGCCAAACCAGCGGAAGGAAATTATCGCAACTCTGGAGAGACTGCCGATGTACGCTTAAAAAATACTCACAACATGAGATAAGTCAAGGAGTTTAATTATCAGATATGCGTGTTTTTGGCCGCGTAGGGGGCTGAAGTGTCCGCCAATCAGACAAGGCTGCGTGTAAAATTAATAAGATATGAAAGAAAAATATCTGATAGCAGAAACAATAAAAAAATACACGGTTTCAAAAATAACCGTGAAGACCAGAAAGGCCGAAGCAGCTTTCAACCGCTTCGGCCCCATATGCTTCTGAATTTTCAACCAAGACCGTCAGCATTGCTGCCGACGGCAAAAACGGCCTATTGCCCAACCCTAGCGCACCAGCAGTACCCAGGCAGGCCCCTTGGCGTCCAGATGGCTTGCCACGTAGTTGGCGCGCTGGTCGCCACCGCAGAAAATATCTATGCGGTTACGCTTGATGGCTCCACCCACGTCCTGGGCAAGACCGATGCCGCGCAGGGGCATCTTGCCCTTGGTTTCATCCGGGATATTGACGCCGTAGGCCACTATGGAGCCGAGCGGAATAAAGCCGCGATCCGTTGCGAGCGTCAGCCAGTCGTCCACCTGGTAGCCCATGGCTCCCGTGGGGCCGCGCATGCCGTATTTAAAGAAGACATAGCTCGGGTTATCATTGAGAATTTCGCGTACGCGGCCCGGATTATTTTTGAACCACTCGCGCTGTTCAAAAATATCGCCGCGCCTGAGCAGGCCTTTTTCGCGCATGATGCGGCCGGAGCTTTTGTATTTGTGCCCGTTCTGGCCCGCGTAGTTGACATAGGCCTGAGTGCCGTCGTCAAAGATCAGGCGGCCAGACCCCTGAATTTCAAGAAAAAACACGTCAACAGGGTCTGCGGCCCAGGCCAGTTCCAGCCCCTTGCCCGCCAGCACCTGCTTTTCTTCGATGGTGCGGCGGTCATAGTACTGTCCACGCTTGGCAATGACCTTGTTCAGATCCGGGGGCAGGCCATAGATGGCCTGGGTGTACCCAGGCTTGCGGGTGCGGCTGGCAGGGACGGCAGGCTCGTAGTAACCGGAATAGTTGATGCCGCCCGTCACTTCCGCCCAGCGGAAGTTTGCCAGCAGCAGTTCCGGTTCCTTGTCCAGCCGGGGCAATAGTTCCTGCAAACGCTCAAGCGTGCGCGACAGGTCGCCCCACGTCACAGTCAGGCCGGGGCGCTGCACAGCGATGGCGTCCTTGGGCTTGCTGTTGACGTAACGCAACGACTTACGCACACTGGGGGCCATATCCTTCCAGCTTGTCAGATCCTGACTGGCAGGAATAAGATTGCTCACAAAAAATTCCGGGCTTTCAAACCCCACCGGTGGCAGGGTTCTTTCCACCACTGGCGGCGGAGCCTGCTTGGCGCAGGCAAACAAAGCCATTGTAGCCGCCAGCAGAAGCAACAGGCGCAACATGCCGCCTGCACGGTTTGCAAATCCGCTGCAAAAACGCCCGGAAAACGCGTAACAAGGAGCCGTTTCGTGCATGACCAATTTCCCACCCCTGATATTTGGATGCCGCACCGCGTGTCGTATGGCGAAACAGACACGATGGGCGTGCTTTATTATGCGGAATATCTGCATCTCTTCGAGCGGGCGCGCAGCGAATACATTCGCCGTTGCGGCATGAGCTATGCGGAAGTTGAAAAGAAAGGCCTTATCCTGCCTGTGCGCGAGGCCCAGTGCCGTTACCGCTCGTCCGCCCGCTATGATGATCTTGTACTTGTGCGCGCGGGCATTGCCGAATGGGCGCGTGCATCCCTGCGCTTTGTATATGAGATACGGAACGAGGACAAGACGAGACTTCTGGCCACGGGTATGACCCAGCACGCGCTGGTCAATCACGAAGGTCGCCCTGTTCCTGTGCCGGACTGGTTCCGTAATCTCACCTTTACGGTGTAACCGCCAGCCCTCTGCCTTGCCTGCGAAGATGCCGAGCCACGCTACCGCACGGATGGCGGTTCGACCTGCCGCCGCAATTACTTGCGGCGGCAGAAAAATATTTTTTCTAATACGTTAACGGTGTCTGCTCCCGGTGGGGCCGGGGTTGGCCCGCAGCTGCTTGCGCGCGGCACGGGCGTCTTCCAACCGTCGCAGCCTTTCGAGGCGGCCCTCTTCCTCATCGTGTCGCACCACGGGCAGGCGCTTCTGCCGCACGGGCCGCGCGCTGCTGAAACGCCGCGCAAGATGTGGTAACTCCGGGGGCACATCGGCTGCGGGGTCCCCAAGGGGGCAATACGGCGCACTGGTGATCTCCCCTCCGCCAAGGTACATGGCAAGCCTGGCGCTGAGCGCGCGCATGAGCGGCACAAGGTCCGTATACTCCTCGTTCAGGCCCAAACCGTTAAGGTGCCACCGCCCCTGCCCGTGGACAACCTTGCGCACCCCTTTAAGCTCCCGTTCGCGCATGCTCAGACTGATGCGCACCTCGCCCTCGGGCAAGTGCAACACAAGGGCCTCGCCCTGCGCTTCGCCCAGCCCTCTGGCTACAGACTCAAGCCACATGCCGGGCGGATTGCCAGCCAGCCGCAAAAGGTCTTCCAGCCCGGCGCGGGCTACGCGCAGGTGTTCGCTGGAAGCCATATTTTTTTGATCTTCCTGAATTTTTTCTTCCATCTGGCGAATGCGCTCAAGGCATTGGGCGCGCTCGTCCTCAAGCGTGGTCAAACCCCGCTTCATCAGCCGCACGCAAAAAACCACAGCCGCCAAAAAAACCGCACCAGCGCCGGCCCATTCCCATAGCGCCATGGTCGCTCCCTCCGCCTGCTCCAATATATATCCGAATAACTGTCACAGTGGCGGCCTCTGCTGTCAAGCGTTAAGCCTTACATTAAAAGTCGCGGCCTCTTTCCTTTTTTGCGACAAGCCTGTAACGTGGGAACCAATAGCAGATGGAAGACTTGTTCCTTTCCCTAGTTTCGTTCACCAGGCCGCCAAGGGCGCGCCATATCGCTTACGAAGGGAGAAAACCATGCCTACTCCACTGGAAATGCAACGCACGTTCGCCATCGTCGGAACCGGCGGTTGCGGCAAAACATCCCTGGCAGAGATGCTTCTCTACAAGGCCGGGGCGGTGAATCGCCTGGGGGCTGTAGAAGACGGCACCACATGCCTTGACTACGAACCAGAAGAAACCCGCCGACGCGGCTCCGTTCAACCCTCCTGCGCCACATATCTCTGGAATAAAAACCGCCATTTCCTTCTGGATATCCCTGGTGATGGCAACTTTACAGGCGACATGGAATGCCTGCTCAAAGGCGTGGACAGCGTTGTTTTTGTGCTGGACGCTGTGGACGGTGTGCGCCCCCTTGCCAAAAAGTTCTGGAATCTGGTCCGCGCAGCCGGATTGCCTTCCATTATTGTGGTCAACAAGGTTGACCGCGACCGCGCCGATTTTCAGATGGCCCTTGACGGACTGTCGGGCCTGAACGTCAAGCCCGTTGTGCTGCAATTGCCCATTCGCCAGGGCGAATCCTTTGTGGGTGTTGCCGATGTGCTGACGGGCAAGGCCCGTATGTTTGGCGAAAACGGCGCCGCAGCAGAGGCTGAAATCCCCGCTGCCCTGGCTGACGATGTCAGCCTGCTGCGCGATGTGACCGTGGAAAATATCGCCGAGAGCGATGAGCAGCTCATGGAAAAATATCTGGAAGAAGGCATTCTTTCAGAAGATGACCTCAAAACCGGCCTGCGTGCGGGCGTGCTCAAGGGTGAGCTTACGCCGGTGCTGGCCTGCTCGGCCCTTGAAAACAAGGGCGGCGAATCCGTGCTGGCCGCCATTGAAGCCCTGCTGCCCTCGCCCCTTGATCGCCCGGCCTTTCCGGGCCGCGATGGCGCAGAACGCGCCGCTGACCCGAATGGGCCGGTGGCCTGCTTTGTTTTCAAAACCCTGGCCGATCCTTTTTCGGGGCAGCTTTCCCTTCTGCGGATTCTTTCCGGCACCATCAACGGTGACGCCACGCTGAAAAACTCCCGCACGGAAGAAAACGAACGCCTCGGCAACCTGCTGTACATTCAGGGCAAAACGCAGACCCCCTGCAAGGAGCCCATTGGCCCCGGCGCCATCGTGGCCGTTGCCAAGCTCAAAAACACCCGCACGGGCGACACCCTCTGTGATGAAAAGGCCCCCTTTGCCCTGCCCATGCCCGCCCTGCCCCCGCAGCTCATCACCTATGCCCTCGCCCCCAAGGAAAAAGGCGAGGAAGACAAGGTCTACGCAGCCATGCAGCGGCTGCTTGATGAAGACATCACCCTGCGTCTGGGGCGCGATGAAGAAACCGGCGACATCCTGCTTTCCGGCATGGGGCAGTTGCATATCGAGCTTTCGGTCGAAAAGGCCAAACGCCGCTTCAAGGTGGATATCATCCTCAAAACGCCCAAGGTTCCCTACCGCGAAACCGTGCGCGGCAAATGCCAGGTGCAGGGCCGTCACAAAAAACAGTCCGGCGGGCGTGGGCAGTTTGGCGACTGCTGGATCGAGATGGAAGGCCTGCCGCGCGGTTCCGGCTATGTGTTTGAAGACGCCATCGTGGGCGGCGTTATTCCCCGCCAGTATGTTCCCGCCATCGACAAGGGCGTTCAGGAAGCCGCAGCGCGCGGATTTCTGGCTGGATGTCAGGTGGTGGACTTCCGCGTCAAGGTCTACGATGGCAGCTACCACACGGTAGACTCGTCAGAAATGGCCTTCAAGGTGGCTGGCTCCATTGCTTTCAAAAAGGCCATGGAAGGCCTCAAGCCCGTGCTGCTTGAACCCATTGTGTTGCTTACCGTTTCCGTGCCCGATGAAAGCATGGGCGATGTCATCGGCGACCTTTCCTCCCGCCGGGGCAAGGTGCTGGGTTCTGATTCGCAGGGCGGCAGCACGGAAATCAAGGCCCATGTGCCCATGAGCGAAGTGCTGCGCTACGCGCCCGACCTGCGCTCCATGACCGGCGGGCAGGGATTTTTCACCATGGAATTTGCCCATTATGAAGAAGCTCCGCAACCCGTGGCGGAAAAGGTCATTGCCGAGCACCAGAAGCACAAGGCTGCCGAATAACCACGGAGGTGGGGCAGACCACCTCTTCCTCTTATAGATGACAAACCGGCTGTTTTCTGTAAAACAGCCGGTTTGCGCGTCTTTGCCGCAAGCAACAGAATACGGAAGATCATGGAACGCACGCTCACAATACTCTGCACCCCCCTGCCCGCTGGCTCCAGTAAAGAGCTGGAAGGCTGGCGCTGTGCCCTTGAAGCGATGCTGGAACCATGGCTGGACGACAGGCAGCTTGCCCATGTGCGCCGCTTTGGCCGCTCGCCCAATGGGCAGACCGAGGCGGGGGAGGCACTGCAGGACCTACTGCGGGCGGCTCTGTCGCGCCTGCTCGCGCGCGCCCAACTGGTGACGCATACCGCACAGCAGGCCAAGGCAGCAGATTCATCCCCCGCAGGGCCGCTGTCGCAACTGGGCATGGATACTCAGGGGCGCCCCCTGTTCCCCGGTTGGCATGCGGCCTTCAGCCACAGCGGTGAGGCGGCCTTTTGCGCCCTTTGCCCTGCGCCAGCAGATACCGCCGTTGCCCCTCATGTCATACCCACTCACGCGCTGGATGCGGAGTCGTTGCTTTCACCGCCGCCAGCCCCCAATGCCTTTGCTCCGGCAGAACTGGCCCGGCGCGAGGCCAGCCTTTCGCCGCAGAGCATCAACCGCGAGGCCTTGCGCCGCTGGACAATCAAGGAGGCCCTGCTCAAGGCATCCGGTCTGGGGCTGGGCATGGATCCCGCCAGGGTTCCCACAGGAAGCTTCGGGCAAAGGGCCGGGATTTGGCACGGGCCACTGGGCATATTTTACTGGCGCAGTCTGCCCCATCCCGGGCACTGGCTTTGCCTGGCACAACAGATGAGCGCCAAAACAGACTCCCTGCCAGAATTTTTTCGTCCACTGGTGCTCCGCCAGAGCCCGACTACCCTGCTGCGCGCCCTTTCAGCCTTATCCCCACCCGCCTGAGCGCCCGAGCAGACATTTTCTTGCAAGGCGAACGTTTTTACGGCACTCTCCGCCCATGCCGCGTTTTCACCTTGTCACGCTTTTTCCCGAATTTTTCGAATCGCCCCTGTCCACCGCCCTCATGGGCCGTGCGCGGGAGGCTGGCATTGTGGAATGCAGCCTTCATGATCCCCGGCAGTTCAGCACCGACAAACACCGCCACGTGGACGACCGCCCCTACGGCGGCGGCCCCGGTATGGTCATGCAGGGCGAGCCGCTGGCCCGCGCCCTGCGCTCCATTAAACGGCCCGGTCGCATGCTGTTCATGGCCCCCGGCGGAAGACCGCTGACGCAGGACATGGTGCGCGACCTTGCGCGCGAGGAAGACCTGACCATTGTTTGCGGCAGGTATGAGGGCATTGACGCGCGGCTGTTGCAGCTTTTTCCGCTTGAACCAGTGAGCGTGGGCGATATAGTGCTCAACGGCGGCGAAAGCGCGGCTCTTTCCGTACTGGAAGCCGTGGCCCGCCTGATGCCCGGCTTTATGGGCAAGGAAGAATCCGGCGACGACGAAAGTTTTTCTCACGGATTGCTGGAATATCCGCACTACACGCGGCCAGAATCACTGGAAGGCCTGTCGGTTCCCGAGGTGCTGCAAAGCGGCGACCATGCCCGCATCGCCCAATGGCGCAGGCAGGAATCCGTGCGCGCCACATTGCGCATGCGCCCGGAAATGCTGAATGAAGCGCCGCTCTATCGCGAAGATGTGCAGACGCTGGCTGAAACCCCGCGTGACAGGCCCGGACGCAACCTTTCGTTCTGCCTTGTTCACTACCCGGTTTCCCTTGGGCCAAAAAAAATCGGCGCTTCCTCTTTGACAAATCTGGACATACACGATATAGCCCGAATTTCCCGCAGCTATGCGATGGGTTCCTTTTATCCGGTGACCCCTCTTCGCGACCAGTTGCGGGTGCTGGAAGAAATTTTGCGTCACTGGACGCGGGGGCCGGGCGGTACAGGAAACGCCGACCGCGCTCAGGCCCTCGGCCTGGTGCAACCCGCGACTTCGCTTGAAGAAGCGGTGGCGCATATGACCGCGCAGCATGGAACGCGACCCAGACTGGTGGCTAGTTCTGCCGTCTGGCCTGCCAAGGGCAAGGCATCCCAACCGGGGCGCATGCCCATGACTCCGCGTGACGTGCGGCGCTGGTGCGACCAGGGGCCGGTTATGCTCTGCCTGGGCACGGCGCAAGGGCTTGCGCCGGAGGTCCTCGAACAGTGCGAAGGCACTCTGAGGCCGGTGCGTTTTTTGGGCTACAACCATCTTTCGGTGCGCAGCGCGGCCGCCATTCTGGCCGACAGGATATTAGGCGACTACTACTGACGCAACACGGCGGCCTGAGCGCATCGGCGCCGCTTTGCAACGACGCAACAATCCGCCCGGATTTGCAAGGAGTTCACGATGGACATCATCAGGAAAATTGAACTGGAAAACCAGCGCATGGATCTTCCCGCGTTTCGCTCCGGCGACACGGTGAAAGTGCACCTGCGCATTGTGGAAGGCGAAAAAGAACGTATCCAGGTCTTCCAGGGTAACGTTATCCGCATCAAGCGCGGCACCACCAGCGCCACCTTTACGGTGCGCAAGGTCTCCGACGGCGTGGGCGTGGAACGTATTTTCCCGCTCAACTCGCCCTTCATCGACCGCGTTGAGCTGATCACGCAGGGCCGCGTGCGCCGCAGCCGCCTGTACTACCTGCGTGCCCTCAAGGGCAAAGCCGCGCGCATCAAGCCGCGTGGTCGCTTCTGATCCATTTTTAGGCATCAGAATCGCAGCGAGCGTTTTTACGGCGCGCCAGGGCATGCAGGCAACTGCAAAATCCCTGGCGCGCTGTTCGCGCGTCTTTAGAACAGTTAGCGCTTGAAATACTCGCTTACGGCGGGCAAGTCTGCCTGCTCGCATTTCGTGGCAAGGATTTTCAAAAAAATTCTTGCGGAGCAGTCAACTCATTTCATGCGTAAACGGCTCTAGACTGACACGCTGACCATCACGCATTGACCATGGGGTCGCGGCCCTTGCTGCGCAGCGGAGAGATCATGGGCAGAAAAGCATTGAGCCGTACGGCAAAGCCGCGCAACCAGCAGACACAGGCGAGCCTTGTCCAGCTGGTGAGTACCTTGAGCGCCCCGCTGCCCCTGGATGATTCTCCCCTCTTGCAGGCAAACAGCCAGGCCGTCCCGCAATTTTTTACCGCTGGCATAGATGAAGCCGGTCGCGGTTGTCTGGCCGGGCCTGTAGTAGCTGCTGCGGTCATATTGCCGGAATGCTACGACCTGCCGGGCCTCAACGATTCCAAGGCATGCAGCGCCAAAACCCGCGAAATGCTCGCCCCGCGCATACGCCAGTGCGCGGTGGCATGGGGTCTGGGTGTGGTGTGGCCCGCCCGCATTGACGCCATCAATATTTTACAGGCAACTTTTGAAGCCATGAGCAGGGCCGTGCGCTGCCTGCGCTGCGCCCCGGCGCATTTGCTCATTGACGGCAACAAAACTGTTCCCGGCGAGGTTTTTGCCTTCCACTGGCGCAAGGGGCATACAGCCCCCCTGCCCTCGCAGCGCAGTATTATTGGCGGCGACGCCAGCGAACCTGCCATTTCCGCCGCGTCCATCCTTGCCAAAACATACAGGGACAAGCTCATGACCCGGCTGGAAAAACGCTGGCCCGGCTATGGCTTTGAAGCGCACAAGGGCTATGGCACAGAGGATCATTACGAAGCCCTGCGCCGCCTTGGGCCCTGCCCGCAGCACCGCCTGACCTTTCGGGGCGTTTTGCCCGAAAAGCCAAGCCCCCAGCAGGGCAGCCTGTTGTGACGCCGCGCTGGCTGCAAACGCTTTTTGGCGGCAAGGATGAAACAGCCGCCGCCCCGGCCCATCTGAACCTTGGGCGCAAAGGCGAGGAAGCCGCCCGCAAGCTGCTGCAACGCAGCGGCATGGAACTGCTGGCCTGCAACTGGCGCAGCGGCAGGCTTGAACTCGATATTGTCTGCCGCGATGGCGACACCGTTGTTTTTGTCGAAGTAAAAACCCGCAGCGGTTCAACCTACGGCGGCCCCGCCGCCGCACTGACCCCTGCCAAGCAGCGTACCCTGTGCCGGGCGGCCAGGGCGTGGCTTGCGGCCCACGATGCATGGAGCAGCCCCTGCCGGTTTGATGTGGTCTGCGTTGTGCGCGAGGGCGATACCCTGCACCTGGAGCACTGCCGCCATGCCTTTGAATGCGAACCGTCTGTGGATAGTGGCAACGCCACTTGGCAACCCTGGTGATCTTTCGCCTCGTGCGCGCGAGGTGCTGGCAAGCGCCGATCTTGTGCTGGCCGAGGATACCCGTCGCACTGCCCGCCTGTTGCGCGACTGCGGCATTGAAGCCCGCCGCCTGCTGAGTTTTTACGATCACAACGAGGCCGAACGGCAGGAAGGCGTATTGCGCATGCTGCGCGAAGGCCAGACTGTTGCCCTTGTTTCCGATGCCGGAACGCCGCTCTTGGCAGACCCCGGCTACCGTCTGGTGCGGGCCTGCCGCAAGGAAGGTCTTGCCGTATCCCCGCTGCCGGGGCCTTCGGCTCCTGTGACGGCCCTTTCCGCCGCTGGCATTCCCCCGCTGCCGCATAGTTTTCTGGGATTTCTGCCGCGCGATGCCGCAGGACGCGACGCCCTTTTTGCCGCCTTTGCCCATGTGCCGGGCGCGCTCATTTTTTTTGAGCGCAAGGATCGTCTCAAGGAAAGCCTCGCTCAGGCCGCGCGCATTCTTGGCCCCCGCGAGGTGGCCGTGTGCCGGGAATTGACCAAGGAACACGAGGAATTTATAATAGGTCGACTGGAAGACAGCGACCTGCTGCCCGATGAACTGCTGGGCGAAATCACCGTGGTTGTCGGCCCGCCGGAACAGGCGGAGCGAACCCCAAGGGAAGATGTGCTGCTGCTGGCCCAAGAGGAACTTGCCCAGGGCGGCAAGCCCCGTCAGGTTGCCCGCAGGGTGCAGGACGCCGTGCGCGGCTGGTCGGGCAAGGAAATATACGCCTTGCTGACAGGCACGGAACAGGCGGAGCCGGAAGCTTAGGGACTGTTCTGTGGCTCTTTGCTCTCTGCAAGACGGGCTTTGCATCAGGCCAGCAGTTGCGCACGCTGCGGAATCAGCTTGCCGTAGCAGATCGTGACCGAGTGTTCATAAGGCGGCGCTTTCCTTTTGGACGCGCCCTCGCCGCAACTGCCAAACCGGCATGCCACGGGGTTGCCATGTATCCCACACGCGTTGTACTTGCCTGCCTGGCACGCACAGGCTGCATCAATGCAGCCATGACCGCCCGGGGGATGCAGCAGATAGGCCTGGCCTACGTGCTGGAGCCTGCCCTGCGCGAGCTGTATCCCGAGCCGCAGGCGTTTGCCCGCGCCATGAGCCGTTATGCGGGGCACAGCAACACCCACCCCTTCATGATTCCCCTTTTTGTGGGCATCCTGCTCTCGCTTGAGCAGGCCATTGCCAAGGGGACGCTCCCGGAAGGCGCGCTGAATTCCGTGCGCGAAACACTGGCCACAACCCTTTCCGCCCTGGGCGACTCATTTTTCAGCGGCACATTGCTGCCCCTGTGGTCGCTGCTCAGCATCAGCCTGCTCTTGGCTGGCTTTACCAACGTGGCCATGCTGCTGGCGGTGATCCTGTTTGGTTCCCTGCTGTTGTTCAGATCCATCTGTTTTGTTTCCGGCCTGCGATACGGGCTGACCACGCTCGCCCGCCTGCGCAAGCTCAACCTCATCAACTGGGTGGACAGGCTCAAGATGGTCAATGCGGCTCTGGCCGCGCTGGTTATCTGGCACCTGCCCATCAGCACCATGAAGCCCTTTCCCTGGACAGCCTACGCCATGGGCGCAGCAGCGGTGCTTGCCGCCGCATGGCTCGTGGGACGGATGCGCCTGCCAAGGCTGCTGCTGTGGGTTGTGACAACAGGAGCCCTTATTCTCGTGGACTTGGGCTTCATAGGCATGTAGAATATACGTGTTTTTCGGTAGTGGACACGCTTTGTCCCCCTTTGGCCGATAAAACGCTCATAAGGTAGGATGATGGAAGAAGCCATTGAACAAACGCCGCGAGGGCTGGCGCTACGGGTATGTATCGGCCTGCGCAACGGCCTGCACGCCCGGCCGGCGGCCCGGCTGGCGCAAGAGGCACAGCGCTATGCCTCGGATATACTGCTTGTCAGCGACACCGGCGAGGTAGACGCCAAAAGCATGCTCGACATACTTTCTCTTGCGCCTCCCGCCAATGCGGAACTGACCCTGGTGGCTCAGGGTGACGATGCCCGCGAGGCCCTTTGCGGCCTGGCCCAATTTTTAACAAATCTACAGGACTGACATGGCCCGCGCGGTACTTTTCGGCACACCTGTTTCGCCTGGCATAGCCATAGGCAGGGTGCGCTTCATGCACAAGGCACGGCAGGATGACGAACGCCGCATCTCTGCCGCCGACGTGGCTGCGGAGCAGGAGACCCTGCGCGTCGCCGCTGAAAGCGTGCGCGCCTCGTTGGCCGCCACTATGGAAAATGTGCCCGAAGACCTGTCGGAATATCGCGACGTCATTGCCGCCCAGATGGAAATGGCCCGCGACCCCAAGCTGCTTAAAGCTGCGCTGGCCCGCATAGAAAGCAACCTTGTGTGCGCCTCGTGGGCGCTCAAACTCACGGTGGATGAACTGTGCGCGCTGTTCAGAAGCATGGACGACGCCTACCTGCGCGACCGAGCTCAGGATATCCGCGCCGTGGGCCTGCGCCTGCGCGAGCATCTGGCGGCGGATCCGGCCCACAAGGGCGAAGATGAAACCCCCGGCGTGCTTGTGGCCGAAGACCTCTCCCCCGCCGATGTCATGGAACTCAACCTCGACCGTGTGCTGGGGATTCTGACCGCAGAAGGCGGCCCCACCTCCCACACGGCCATTTTGTCGCGCGGGCTGCACATTCCCTGCCTTGCGGGCGTTACCGGGCTTATGGACATTGCCCGCGAAAACGAGACCCTGGTTGTGGACGGCCTCGGCGGCAGCGTGCTGCTGAGCCCCGATGAGGCTGACGAGGCCCGCTTTGCGGCCCGGCGCGAGGAATATACTGCGTGGGAAGACCTCACGCTCAAATCTGCCCGCTGGCCTGCCGAAATGTGCGATGGCGTGCGCGTGGAAGTGCAGGCCAATCTTGAAGGCACCAATGAGCTGTCTGCTCTTGCCCAGTGCGGAGCCGACGGCGTGGGCCTTTACCGCACCGAATTTGCCTATTTTACCGACCGCCTGCCGTCGGAAGAAGACCTGCTGGCAGAATACGCGGCGGTGGCCCAGCGGGCCGCGCCGGACCGTGTGGTTTTTCGCACGCTTGACGTAGGTGCAGACAAGATGCTCCACGCCCAGGCAGTGCTCAAGGAGCCTAACCCGGCGCTGGGGTTGCGCGGCATACGCTTTTGCCTGCGTCATCAGGGCATTTTTCGCACACAGTTACGGGCGCTCATGCGCGCCGGGGCCATGGGCAACGTAGCCATCATGCTGCCCATGATTTCCTGCCTGGATGAAGTGCAGCAGGTGCGCCGCATCATGCAGGAGCTGCACCAGGAGCTTGCGGCGCAAAACCTGCCCCACGCCCCCCTGCTGCCCCTTGGCGTCATGGTTGAAACCCCGGCTGCGGCCCTTATTTGCGACGCCCTGGCGCGGGAATGCGACTTTTTCAGCATCGGCACCAATGACCTTATCCACTACATAATGGGCATTGACCGCAACAACCGCCATGTGGCCTACCTCAACGAGCCGCTGCATCCGGCTATCGTGCGCTCGCTCAAGCACATCATTGACGCCGCCCACCGCGAGGGCATAGGTGTTTCCGTCTGCGGCGAGCTTGCTTCTGACCCCTTTGGCCTTGCCCTGCTGCTGGGCATGGGCGTGGACACTGTGTCCGCCGCCCCCCGATTTGTACCGGGCATGAAGCACCTTATACGCCAGTTCAACGCCCAGACCTGCATGGATCTGGCCAACAGCGTGCTGCTCAGCACGGATGTGGCCGCCTCCAAACGCATGGTGCGCGAAGCGTTGCAACAGTCACTGGGACAGGAACTGGCCTTTCACACCACAAGCCTTTTCACATACAGTCACCCATGAGCCAGAAAACACCCCCATCCACTGTGGCCCTGAATAAAAAGGCCCGCCACCTCTATGAACTTTCCGAGTTCACCGAGGCGGGCATTGTACTGACCGGCCCGGAAGTCAAAAGCATCCGCGCGGGCAAGGTCAACTTTATTGACAGCTATGTAGACTTTCGCCAGGGAGAAGCCTGGCTTGTTTCGCTGCACATCGCGCCCTACGCCAACGCGGGCTATGTGTCGCAGGAGCCGGACCGCGCGCGCAAACTGCTGCTGCACGAGCGGGAAATTTCCAAATTCGCAGGGCTGGTGGCCCAGCAGGGCCTGACGGTTGTGCCCGTGCGCCTCTACTTCAAGCGGGGTAAGATCAAGGTAGAAATTGCTCTCGGCAAGGGCAAAAAACTGCACGACCACCGCGAAACACTCAAACGCAGGGCAGAAGAACGGGATATGGCCCGGGAGCTGTCCTAGCCTCCTGCTGTTCAAAAGGGCGCTCTTGCTGCAAGGGCGCTCTTTTTTTACGCGCACTGCTCCGCCGCAACCGCGCGGTACATCTCTTCTACAAGGTTCGTCATGCGGCACCCTCCATTGCAAGCCCCCCTGCTCTGGCAGACGTATCTGGGCTTCTGGATAGCGGGCATTACCGCAGCACCCTGGCCCCTGCCCTCGCTTTGCTGTGCCTTGCTGCTGTTTTTTGCGGATGCCCGCCTGTGGCGCGCCGCACGCACGGCTCTTGCCGCCTTGTGCCTGCTGGCGGGATTTCTGACCGGATACTGGCAACTCTATGGCTGCCCGTGGCCAGCGCTGCTCGCAACAGAAGAGCAGACAAGGCAAACGGGCCAGCCGCCGCGAGTGTGCGGCATTGTACGCGATATGCAGGGCCTCCCCGACAACCGCCTGCGCCTGCTGCTGAGCGATGTGCGCCCGACGTATGCAGACAGCAAGGATGGCCTGACCTCTGCCTCTAATGCTGCCGCAATACCGCCAGACGCCGCAAATTCAACTGTTCGCCCCCTGCCCGGCAAACTGGCCTGGACATGGGAAGCCCCCACAGCCGCCATTGCCCTTTCTCCTCCGCTCCCCGGCCAGACAGTCTGCCTGACGCGGCGGCCCATGCCCGCACAGGGCTTTGCCAATGAAGGTCAGACTGACTGGGGCCTGTGGCTGGCTGCTCAAGGCGTGCGCTGGCGCATGTGGACTCTGGGCAATCAGGGGGAGCCGCGCATTTCCGGCCAGCCGACCCTTTCCGCCCGCTGGCGCGAATCATTGCGGCAGGATTTTGTGGGCGCGCTGTTTCCGGCTCAGGAGGCTGCACAAACCCATGCGGGAGGGGCAGACGAAACCATAGCTGCTGGCGCTTCCGCTCCGCCATCCCACAACCAGCTCGCGCAAGGCAAGCTCACGCAGGGCAAGGCCATTTTGCTGGCCCTGCTCTTTGGCGACAGGCAATACCTGAACCAGCAGACATTGAACAATTTTGCCTCGGCCACGCTGGTGCACAGTCTCGCCCTTTCCGGCCAGCACCTCACCGTGGCGGGCCTTGTGGGCCTGCTCTGCGTGCTTGCCGCCGCGCGGGTTCGCCCCGGCATCTATCTGTGCCGCCCCCGCGCCGTATGGGCGCTGCTGGCAACACTGCCGCCAGCATTGGCCTATCTGTGGCTGGGCGATGCCCCGGCGTCATTGCTGCGGGCCGCCGTCATGCTGCTGCTTCTTGCCGTCTATTTTTTGCGCGGGCGGCCCCACACAACGCTTGATGTACTCTGCGCCGCCCTGCTCTGCATCAGCGTGGCTTCCCCGCTGAGCATGCTGGATACAGGCCTGCAACTTTCCGTGCTGTGCGTGGCGGTCATCGGCGTGAGCCTGCCCTGGCTGCGGGTACTGGCTCCGGAGCCGGATCCGGCTGCACTGAAACGGCGGAACGGAGGTTTTGGCGGGCATGTGAATCAGAGGCTCAGACGGGGAGCATGGGCATTAACGCGGATATTTCTGGTTTCCCTGGGCATCCAGATTGCCCTGCTGCCTCTGAACATGCTGCTGTTCAACAATATGGGGCACTGGTTCTGGCTCAATGTACTCTGGCTTCCCGTGGCCGACATGCTGGTGTTGCCCGCCTCGGTGCTCGGCCTGCTCCTGTCCGCTCTGGGCCTTGACCTTGCGGCGCGGGCAGTGCTGGACATGGCGGCTCTGCCCTGCCAATGGCTTACAGACTGCCTTGCGTGGCTGGCTGGCGCGAACCTGTTGCAGCCTCCGGCCCTGCTGCGCCCGCACTGGACAGCCCTGCCAGCTTTTGCGGCCTTGCTTGGGGCGCTGGCGCTGAAGGCGGGACGCGCAGACCTGCCCCGCGCGGCGCAACGTCTGCTGCTGGCCGGGGCGCTGCTGTTATGCGTTGGCCCGGCCCTGCGCACCGCAGAGCGCCTGTCAGACCATGTTCGCCTTGATGTGTTGGATGTGGGCCAGAGTCAGGCCCTGCTGCTGCGTCTACCGGGGCATGTGCGTCTGCTGCTGGACGGCGGGGGCAGCGCCTCGCCGCGTTTTGATCCGGGGCAGGCGCTGGTGGCCCCGGCCCTGACCTACAATGACGCGCCGCATCTGGCCGCTGTGCTCAACACCCACCCCGACCTTGACCACATGGGCGGCTTGCTGCACATACTGCGCGTTTTTCGTGTGGATCACCTGCTGGATAACGGGCGCGAAGGCAAGGGCAGCTGGGGCGAACAGTGGCGCGCGGCGCGCACGGTCCACCACAGCCGCGCCCTTGTGCGTGGGGATGTTCTGACGCTGGGTAAACCGTCTCTGGGTCTGCGCCTGGAAGTTCTGCACCCGCCAATAGGCGAATGGGATGCATGGCAAGGCAATGATGCCTCGGTGGTGGCCCGGCTGACCCAGCATGGCCGTGGTCTGGCCCTGTTTCTGGGCGATGCGGAACGCCCGGTGCTGCGCCGCCTGCTGGATAACGGAGATGACCTGCGGGCCGAGGTCGTTGTTGCGCCGCACCACGGCTCCGCCACAGGGTTTCTGCCGGAATTTTATGCAGCTGCGCAGCCCGACCTTGTGGTCGCCTCGTGCGGATTTGAAAACCGCTACGGCTACCCTTCGCAACCGCTGCGCGAGTGGTGCGCTGCCGCGAACGCCCCGCTCTATTACACAGGGCGTGACGGCGCTGTGCGGATTATCTGGCCCGCGCGCGGCGGCAGCCTTGGCCCGCCAGCCGTTCATTCCGCGCGGCCCTGAACGCATACACCCCGGCGGCCTTTGCGGGCAACCGGGGTGCATCAGAAGAAACGATAACGCCTCTTGCAGGTCTTACCTATTTTTTAAGCCAGGCTTCTACCATCTGGGGATTTTCCTTCATGAAGCGGCGGGCGTTTTCCAGAGGATCTGCGCCCTTTTCCTGATTCCAGTTCATGAGCCTCTGGAGCTGGCTTGGATCTTCGTACCGGAAGTTGGTCAAAAAGGCCCAGGCATCAGGATGATCCTTTTTCAGCCCTTTGCGGCCAACCTTGAAGATGCCTTCTTCCTTGCCCAGGCTGCCCAGCGGATCATCCAGATAATGCATCTGCCAGCGGCCAAACATCCAGTGGGGCGACCATGCCGTCACCACAATCCACTCCTGCTTGCGGATGGCCTCGGCCAGACTGGAGGTCATGATGGTTCCACTGCCCTCCACAAGCTGCAACTGCTTTATATCATAATCTTTCAGAGCTTTTTCCGTAAGCTGCATCAGACCGGAACCCGGATCAATGCCCACAATGCGCCCCTTGAACTTGTCCGCATTGGCGTCCAGTTCATCAATGGACTTGAGCGGCACATAGTCCGGCACGGCCAACCCCAGACGCGCGCCGCCCACAAGCTTGCCCAGCATTTCCACCTGATTTTTCACCTTGCCGTACATGGCGGCGTGGGTATCGGGCAGCCATGCCGTCACCATGGCGTCGGCATCGCCGGTAGCAATACTCGTCCATAATATTGGCTGTGTAACGGGCAGCAATTCCACCTTGTAACCGAGCTTGTCTTCCAGCACGGCCTTGGCAAGATTGCTGGAGGCAGTGGCGCAATCCCACTCGACATAGACAATTTTAAGGGTTTTGTTCTGCTTGCTGCCAGCAGCGGCCTGAGCAGGCCACGCCCACAAAACCATGATGGCAAGCACCATTATAAAAAGTCTGCGTGTCATTGCGTCCTCCCGTCTAGTTTTGTCCGGCGCATTTTTGCGCCAACGCACGAAAGAGGCGATCAAGTGTGATTGCCACGATAACAATTCCAAGCCCGGCTTCAAAGCCATTTCCTATCTGCAATCTCTGAATTGCTTTCCAGACTTCGCCGCCAAGGCCCCGCGCGCCAATCATGGCGGCAATGACCGCCATGGAAAGTGCCAGCATGATCGTTTGGTTTACGCCTGCCACAATGGTGGGCATGGCGAGGGGAAGTTCAAGCTTGCGCAAACGCTGCACACGCGTGAGACCAAAGGCTTCGGCGCATTCCACAAGGTCTGCGGGAATCTGCCTGATGCCCAGGCAGGTAAGGCGAATGGCTGGCGGCACGGAAAAGACCACTGTTGCCACCACTGCGCTTACCTTGCCGATGCCGAAAAAGGGAATGGCGGGAATAAGATACACAAATGCGGGCATGGTCTGCATAACATCCAGCACGGGCATGATGATCTGCCTGCCCCAGCCCGACACCGCCGCCAGAATGCCGCAGGGAACCCCCAGCAACACGGAAAGCAAGGTTGCGGAAAGCACCAGGGCCAGCGTGCTCATGGTCGGTTCCCACAAGCCAAGATTCCACAACAGGGCAAAGCCCAGCATGGAAAAGGCGGGCAGTTTCAGACTGCGCGTGGCCCACCAGCACACAAGACCCAGCAGGATGATGAACAGCCAGGGCTGAGGCAGCATGAGCAGGTTTTCAAACCCGTCCAGCAGCTTACCCATTACAGCAGAACCGGCGCGAGTAAAATCCGAGCAGGTTTCCACCAGAAAGTCTACGGAGGCGTCAATGCTCTCGGCCAGGGGGATTCTAGGCAGCATTTTGACCTCCTGCTTCCATGCCCTCCACCATTGCCGCCAGCAGCAGGCCGCGTACGATGACGCCCTGAAGCTTCTGCCGATCGTCAACAACTGCCAGCGGATAAGGAAGCTCAGCCATGATGGGCATCACTTCTGCAATGGGGGTCGAGGGCGCGACGGTTGTTATGTCGCGCTGGGTGATGGCGGCAATATCCGCCTTGCCTTCGGCCACCATGCGCTCGGCATCGGCGGCATACAGAATGCCCGCAAAACGCCGCTGCGCATCAAGAACAAACAGGGAGCTTATGGAATGCGCGGCCATCTTGCGCAAAACGGAATGCGGCCCGTCATGGCCCAGCACGGCCCAGTCTTCCGACCTTTTCATGATGCCGCCCGCCGTGAGCACATGGGTGACGTCGGCGGAGGCCACAAAGCGGGCCACGTGATTGTTAACGGGCGATTGCAGTATCTGCTCCGGCGTGCCGGTCTGCACCACCGCGCCGTCCTGCAGCAGCACAATGCGGTCGCCAAGTCGGAAGGCCTCGTTCAGATCATGGGTGATAAAGATGATGGTTTTGTGGATATCCTGCTGGAGCGTCAGGAGTTCCTCCTGCATTTCCTGCCGGATAAGCGGATCAAGCGCGCTGAAGGCTTCGTCCATGAGCAGCACTTCCGGCTCCATTGCCAGAGCGCGGGCAAGGCCCACCCGCTGCTTCATGCCACCGGAAAGCTGCCGGGGATAGGCATTGGCCCATTGAGAAAGGCCCACGCGCTCAAGCATCTCGCCGCTTTTTTTCAGGCGCAGGGGCTCGCCCACCCCCATGGCCTCAAGGCCAAAGGCCGCATTTTGCAGCACAGTGCGGTGTGGGAAAAGGGCAAAATTCTGAAAAACCATCCCAAAGCAGCGCTGCCGCACACGACGCAGCTCGCGCGGCTTCATCTGCATGATGTCCTGATCATCCACCAGCACGGAACCAGCCGTGGGCATGATGAGCCCGTTGAGGCAGCGCAGCAGTGTGGACTTGCCGCTGCCGGAAAGCCCCATGACCACGAGCAGCTCACGCTCAGCTATATCGAGGGAAACATCACGCAGCGCCACGGTGGAGCGTGTCTGCCGCAAAATATCTTCGCGGGAACGCCCCTTGGATGCCAGCTGAAGGGCATGCTCCGGGTTTGGCCCAAAGACCTTGAACAGATTCTTGACGGAAATCTTCGCCATATACTCTCCTTCTGCCGCAGCAGAAAATCGCTGCGGGTGTAGCCCCTGGGGAGGGACGAGTATATGGAAGCACGGCCCCAATATGGCCGTCAAAACGAACGGGCTGGAGTCATCAGCGCAGACAGCACCAGCTCTTGAACGCCTCCTCGGTTATTACCGAACTTCCATAATGTTAAGACAAAATCGTTAAACAACCACAACAGGAAAAATCACAACTCTACACAGAGCATGACATGCCATATACCAATAATATATGTAATTTTTGTACCAGTATCGACACTTTACTATAAACTAAAATTTTGTGCAAATCTTGAAATTCGCTACAATGCAACACACTATAAATAATGTATTGCATCATAAATTTATGCAAGCACGCAAATGGCAAAATGGCACTTTCACCATGACGAGCAGATGCACTCAAGGGCAGAAAATGAAGAAAGGGGAGAGCTTCAGCAGCGGGCAAGCGGGAGTTCATCCCAGCAGGTTGTGAGGCGGGGGGAGCGGTGTTCCTGCCGCATATGCCAAGGGGCCTCGCCCATGCCCTGCGCGCCAAAGATAACCGTATCGCGGCCAAAACGGTTATTGATATTGTCCAACGAGCGCATGAGGCTCTGCCGCCGTCCATCACCGCCGGATTCAAGCCCGGCCGCAAGGGCCAACAAACTGCCCTGCACCGCATCGGCCCGTTCAAGGCCGTAGAGCATCACTCCGGCCTTCGCATAGGCAAAACCGGGTAAAAATATGCGCTCCAGCCCTTCCAGCGCCGTGCGGATGAACATCTGGCTGTCAGCCGTAGGAATAGGCAGGGGGCACTGGGCTGACTGGTCGTAAAGCCGCTCCCCCACTGCCGCCTGACCGGGGCGCGCCGTGCGGATGTGAACGCCAAGCCCGCTGGCCACAAGACCCTCGCGCCGCAGCCGCGTGGCCGCGCGCACGGCAAAGGTGGAAAGCGCCTGCGCCAGCATGGCCTTGTCGTGGATGCGCTGTGCAAAAGAACGCGTGGACATGAGCGTTTTGCGCGCCACAGGAGCTGTATCGTTGCCGAGGCAGGGAACGCCGCGCAATTCCAGAGCCGTGCGCCAGCCCGTCACGGTGAGCAGACGGCGCAGCATGATATCGTCAGCGTTTTTCAGATGCAGGGCCGTGCAGATGCCCTCGGCCCACAAGCGCCGCGCCTGCCGCCGCCCCACGCCCCAAACATCCTCAACGGGCGTACCCGCAAGCACTCGGTCGATATCACGCTCTTGCCGTGCCAGGGAAAACACCCCCCCGTAGGACGGATGCTTTTTGGCCACATGTGTGGCAATCTTGGCAAGGGTGCGCGTTGCTCCAACCCCGACGGAAACTGTGATCCCCGTCCAGCGCTGGATGCGTTGCCGCACATCGCGGCAGAATTCGGGCAGGTTGGCCCGATGGGGGGCCTCAAGGCGCAAAAAGGATTCATCAATGGAGTACGGCTCCACCTGAGCGCAGCATTGCTCCAGAATATCGACTACCCGCGCGGAAATATCGCCGTACAGCGCGTAATTGGAGGAAAATACCGCCACGTTCAGCGCGCGCAACTGGGAACGCAGCTTGAATTCCGGCGCGCCCATAGGAATGCCCAGCGCCTTGGCCTCAGCCGAGCGCGACACAATGCAGCCATCGTTGTTGGAAAGCACCACCACAGGGCGGTCGGCAAGATCGGGCCGGAACAGTTTTTCGCACGAGGCGTAAAAATTGTTGCAGTCCACCAGCGCCCACAGGGACGCAGGTGAATCAGAGCTTGTGAACGACATAGGTGACAACGCCCCATATATGCACGAATTCGCTTTCTGTGATATCGATGGGGTCAAACCTGGGGTTCTCGGGGGCAAGCAAGACGCGCCCTTCGCGGCGCAGCAGACGCTTGACGGTCAGCTCCCCTTCCAGCGCGGCGATAACCACCTTGCGGTGCCCGGCCTCTACCGAGCGGTCAACCACCAGCAGGTCTCCGTCATGGATACCCGCCCCCAGCATGGATTCCCCATGCGCGCGCAAAAAGAAGGTGGCAGCCTCATTGCGCACCATGTACCTGTGCAGATCCAGCTTGCAGTCGAGGTAATCCTCCGCCGGAGAAGGAAAACCCGCCTCCACGGGCGCAAGATACAGGGGCAGCCCCGCCCTGTGGTCAGAAATGACCGCTGCCGGAGCCAGCAGTTCCAGCGAAGACGAAATGAAAGCCATACCGCCTCCTGTGGATCGGTTCACCGCAGCCCGACGGGTGCGGATGGCAAAATCTGCAAGTATGCGGACAAAACCGCGCGACCATCAGCTTTTAGCTTATTTTATCCTTGCAAGCAACGCCTGAGATTGATACCCTGAATGAAAAGTTGAAACAACCCCGCCGAAAGCGTGTGCGGCAATCACCCATTCGCGCGGAAGCGAGGAACGCCATGCCTGAAAAATCAGACTTCAAAGAAACATTGCAAAGGCTTATGCAAGCCCTCAGCGTGGTGAGCGATGCGGAACTGGCAAGGTCGCTGGGCATCACCCCGCAATCAGTGAGCGGAGCGCGCAAACGCGGCGAAGTGCCGCCTGCGTGGATTCAGACCTGCGCCGCCCAGACAGGCGTAAACGCCCACTGGCTTTTTTTTGGCAGCGGCCCCATGCGGCTGCCGGAAGCGGCAGATGGCGAACTGCCCAGCATTCAGGCGGATTGCGAGACGGATCTCATCAGTGTGCCGCTGGCGGAAGCGCGGCTCTCTGCCGGAACGGGCAGTCTTGAGGTCAACAGTCACAGCCAAGGCAGCTATGCCTTCAGAGGCGATTTTTTACGCCGCAAGGGCAACCCCCGGCGTATGGTGCTCATGCGTGTTTCTGGCGACAGCATGGTGCCGGAAATTTTTGACAACGATCTGGTGCTGCTGGATCGGGGCCAGACGGAAATCAGCCCGGGGCGGCTTTATGCCGTTGGCTTTGAAGACGCCATCTATATAAAACGCATTGATAAACTTCCCGGCAAGATTGTTCTGAACAGCGTCAACCCGGCCTATCCGCCTGTGAGCCTTGACCTGCGCGGCGACTGCGCCGACCAGTTCAGGGTTATTGGCCGCGTGCTGTGGTCTGGAAGGGAATACAGGTAAGAATGCTTGCGCACGGCACCCGGCGCGCGTACACTTTCAACATATAAGGTTTTTTCGCCAAGGAGTCTGGGATGTCGTCTGCTCGTCGATCCTTTGCAACGTTCTTTGCCAATCTTGCCGCATTCAGTGCGCTCTGTGCCGTGCTGCTTGTTGCCCACCCCGCCCTTGCCGCAGAGGCCGCGCCGCAAGCGGCGCCCCCGGTGCAGCAGGACGCCAGCGCCGCCGCTGCCGCCGACAGCCCTGACCAGCAGGATTCCGCCCTCCCGGCAGAGAATCTGTTCAGCCAGACCTATCAGGCCTGCATGGACGAAGCTGCTGGGGTGACAACCGGCATGCAGGACTGCATGAGTGCGGAACAGGAACGCCTTGAAACCCGCCTGAACGCGCAACGCGCGCGCGTTGCCGCCACCCTGAACCCGGAACGCGCCAAGGCTTTTAATGACGCCCTGAACGCGTGGGATGCCCTGCGCAAGAGCGGCTCCCTTGCCATGTTTGACCCCAACGGCGGCACCCTTTCGCCGCTTATGGCTTCGCTCTGGTATCTGGAACAAACTGCCCGCATGGCGCGCTGGGTTGACGTCTTGCAGGAAAGCGCCGAGCAGTAGCGGCACGGAATCCAGCATCACGGCTGGTGCAGATCAATGACAGGCAAAAGCGCATCCTTGGTGGTGCGCTTTTTTGTACCCGGCCTCTCGCGCGACAGGCAAACCAAGGGCGCTCCATACGCAAACAACAGCTTGCCACACGTATATACAGGAATAATTCAATAATTTCAGATTATTATCTTAGAAAGTTAGCACTTTTCACCTTTCACAGACTACGCAAAACAGACAAATAATCTAGCAATTACATATTGTTGCGCCTATTATCAGTTACCAGTATACTCCCGCGATGCAAAATATAGGGGAAGTCTAACATGCTGCGCAACATACTGATGCTTGCCTCCATTATAGGCATTCTTTCCGGGTGCCTTCCAGATTTGGCTGCTATTTCGACTGACCCACCTCCCAGCAAGCCTGTCATAGATGTCAATACCGGGAAAGTCCTCAATATGTGGATTCCAAAAGAAATGCACCGGGTTGAAACGTGGAAATATATCGCCAGAGCCGAGGAGCGAATGTGTTCAGATGGTGACTATCTGGGCAGGCACATTGATGAGTTATCTTCATCCCAAAGATCAATATATAAAAAATATAATGATGATGGGGACAAAATCTGGGCATATTACTATTACTACGATTCCCCTGCTGCACCAAGCAGAATGGACTCTGTTACAGTCAAACGCATGACTGTTTTCAATCTGTACACGGACAGAAACGGTAAAATTTATGGCTGCACGTGGGCCAGATATTCCGGCGGCTACCACAGGGACCATGGCACGGACGATTGGCTAACCCCGTAGATCAAGACTCAGCAATCAAGACGCCCGATCATCAATGCTATACTGTCAACGCAGCAAAAATGAACGCCTGATGGAACTCCTGTTATTCTGTAAAAGCATGCTTCTTGGCCTGGCCGTGGCAGCTCCCCTTGGCCCCATCGGCGTATTGTGCATAAACCGCGCGCTTGTGCGAGGCTTTTGGGCTGGAGTAGCCGGAGGGCTGGGAACGGCCCTGGCCGATGCAATCTACGCGAGCCTTGCGGCGATCGGCTTTTCAACCTTAACGGCAACATTGGCAACGCTTGCCCCGTGGCTCAAGCTTGCAGGCGGTCTGTTCATGCTGTGGCTTGGCTGGAAAAGCCTGCGACCAAATCCCCGGCGGGCGGCAGAGCCTGCCCGCACCAGTGAATTCAGGGGACTCTCCGGCACTATCGCCGCAACATTTCTTCTTACGCTCACCAACCCGGTGACCATCTTCTCTTTTGCGGCACTGTTCGCTGGCCTCGGCTTGACCGACTCGCCGGGGGCGACCAATGCCCTTGCCGTTGTTGCGGGAGTGTTTCTGGGGTCTTTGTTGTGGTGGTTCTTGTTGAGCGGTGGGGTTGCGCTGGCTCAGCGCCGCTTGCCCGAAGGATTTTCCCTTTGCGTATCACGAATGTCCGGGGTGGTCCTCATGGGTTTCGGTTTTTATGCGCTCGGTTCTCTGCTTTACACGATAATTCTGCAACCTTGAGATGCACGCTCTCGGAACGTTCCTCGCCATAGCGGGGCAAGGTGCAAACGTAAGCACGGCTCCCCCACCACTGCCAGTGCCTATTGAAAAGACCACAGAAAGGGCCGCAGGAACATGTATCAGTCCTGCGACCCTTTGCTTAGCAGCATGGCAAGTTTCCAAACTAAACCGCGTCAACACTCCCTTTCAACGTCCTGTAGTCCGTTTTTCCGCTGCCCAGCAAGGGGATCGCCTCCACCTTCACAATGCGCTTTATGGCATACAAGGATGAAAGCCCCGCCCCGCGCAGGGCGGCATTCACTTCCGGCAAGGAGAGTGCCATCGGGGTGAAGAGCATAATTGCCGAGCCGCTTTCTTCCGCTGTGGCTTCAACAGCCAGCGCTGGGCCTTGCTCCGGCGCGTCGCCCCGCTTGCCGAATATTTCGAGCAGTACGGATTCGATCTGCGGCAGAGAAATCATTTCTCCGCCAATCTTCACAAAGCGCTTGAGCCGCCCCTGAAAGGTCAGGCGGCCAGTTTCATCCATGCGCACAAGGTCGCCTGTGCGGTACCATGTTTGACCTTCAAACTCCACAAAGGGCGAGGGCGCATCACTCAGATAACCGCCGAAGATGCTGGGGCCGCGCACCAGAAGCATGCCGGTCTGCCCCGCCTCCACACGCCCGCAGATATTGCCGTCTTCTTCGCGCACCAGGGCCAGTGTTACCGACGGCATTGCGTGGCCTATGGTTCCGCACACAATGTCGCCCGGCCTGTTGACGGAAACCACCGGGGAGCATTCCGTAACGCCATAGCCCTCACAAAGCGCGGCGTGCGGACATTGCGCGGCAAAAGCGCGGTAGACGTGGTCCTGGCATTTCTCCGCCCCCACAAAGGCGCAGCGCAGGCTTGCCAGATTTTCTGTCCCTGCTGCCCGGTCAAGCACTGCCCCAAGAAAGGTTGGCGGCGCGGCCATGAGCGAGAGTCTGTAATCGCGCACCAAAGCCGTCAGCGGGCCGGGCTCTGTGGGGTTGGGGTGGAAGGCCGCCCGGATGCCCAGCGACAGGGGCAATACAATATTCACCATAAGGCCGAAGGAATGGAATGGCGGCAGCATGGCAAGCACGCTGTCGTCCGGCTCAAGGTGCAGCACCTCCACAATGTCGCGGGCATTGGCGAGAAGATTGGCGTGGCTCAGGGGCACGGCCTTGGGCAGAGATTCCGAGCCGGATGTAAAGAGCACCGCCGCTGTTTCCGGCACCGCGTATTTTTCCAGATTGCGCAGCAGGCGGGCTTTGAACGCGCCGCAGAGTTTTTCCCAGATGGTCAGCGATGCCGCCAGCTTGTCCAGCAGCACCCACTGCACAGGCAGGGATGCAAGGCCCAGCCCCTGACGTTCCAGCCGTTCCTGCAAGGCCGTCGCGCTGAGAATATGGCTGACCCCGGTTATAGTAATGCAGTGACGGAGGTTGGCTTGCCCCACCGTCCAGTTGAACAGCACAGGCGTCTTGCCTGCCAGCAGTGCGGCAAGCCACACCGTAACCACCGCTGGCGCGGCGGGCAGCATGATACCCAGGCGCTCGCCGGGCAGCGTCCGTAAACGGCGAGCCAGAATCAGTGCGCCCATGAGGATGTCCCTCCGGCTGCGCAGGCTTGCGCGGTCAGCCAGCAATGGCTGGGCAGGGGCGGAACGCATCTGGGTCAGAAAGGCATCGGCAATGGTTGCGGCGTGTTCGGGTATGGCGAACTTCTGACCGACGGCAGGCGCAAACCAGCCTGCGGGCGCGGGGGCGTCTGCATTGATCTCGCCGAGCTGACCGCTCGCCGCCAGCAGGCAATCGCGCACAGTAACCAGAAATTCCAGATTTGCGATGGTTGCGCCCTGCGCGCCTTCAAGGCTGAGGGCAAGATCCATGAGGGCCAGGCTGTCCAACCCCAGATCGCCGCCAAGGGTCATGTCGTCCGAGAGCGGCTGATTTTCCGGCAGGCCCGCCGCCTCACGCAGGGCCGCATACACAGCGGCGCGCACTTCCGCAGGAATATCCGCCGCCTCTGCCGTTCGGTTTTGCGGCACGGCATCCAGAATCCGGGGCTCGCTTCCCTGCCAGAAAAAACGGGGAAATTCCTGCGCCGGGCGCTCCGCCTGATTATAAAACTGCTCCAGCCAGGGGTTGAGCACACGTTTTTCGCCCGTGCGGGGCAGATCATCAGACTCCACGAACTCCACAGTCACGGGGCGACGCGGGGTGAAGAACAGCAGATTGGCAACTACCGCCAGTGCGCCACGCAGCAGCACCTTGCCAAAATGCGGGGCTTTGCCTGTGGCTCCGTAGCCAAAAGTACTGCCCCACAATCCGGTTGTGCGCACCAGCACCACACGCAGGCCGGGCATTTTTTGCAGAATAAGCGCTGCCCCGGAATTGCCGCCAAGGCTTTCCCTTGCTGAGCGATAAATCCTCCCTGCGGGGTACAGCAATACGTTGTCCCCGGCCTGCAAGGCATCCAGCACGGCCTGCATACCAGCCTCAACGCCCTGTCGCGCCTTGGCTCCATCCTTCATGGCGTCGGGAATAAGCACTGCACGCAGGGCCTTTGCCGCCAGCCGTCCAAGCGGGCCTTCCATCTGGCGCTCGTCTGCAAGGGGGCGCGGCGCATGATTCGCCAGCAACGAATATACAATAATAGGGTCCATCAGCGCGGGGTGATTTGGCATAAACAGGATTGGGCCGGGGCCGGATATGGCTTCAAGCCCGGTCGCGGTCACGCGGTAGCGCAGGCCCAGCAGCAGGCGCAAACACAGCCCCGCAAGGCTGAAACGCTTGCCGCAAGAAAACATGCGGGTAATTCGCACTGCGGCCCAGCTGATGAAAACCAGCGCCGCAAGACCGCTGCCAGCCAAAAGCCATGCTGGCGGCACCTTGCCCAGCCATGCGAAAATCAAACCAGAAAGAAGGATGCCGCTGAAGCACGAAAAGTTGGAAATCCCCAGAGTTTTTCCTTTTTCCGTGGCGGCTGGCCTTACCTGAATAAAGCTCACAAGCGGTATGAGGTACAGGCCGCCGCAAACGCCGGAACACGTCAGCAGCAGAAAAAGCCAGGGAAATTGCAGCGCCTCCGGCAGCAGTGGGGCAAGGCCGGAAAGCATAAGGCCAAGGCCAAGCCCTGCGCCAGCCGGAACCATAATGCGCCGCCAGCTTGTGGCTTCGTACCGCCCGGCCAGAACGGAACCCACGCATATGCCAATCATCATCGCCACGGAAAGCAGGCTCGTAACGGTAAGCGAAAAGCCCAGCTGGATGATGCCGAGATTATTGATGCACAGCAGGGCAAAGGACGACAGGCAGTAGAAAAAGGCCTCCCCTGCCAGCGTGAGAAACAGATGCGGGTCACGCCTGCGGCACTCCAGCGCATGGAGCACGGAATGCACCGGACCCAGCAGGGGAAAGGGAGCATTTGCCCCGACAGAAACAACGCTTTTGCCAATACCAAAGGCAGAGGCCAGCCCGATAACAGCTATAAATACAGCCACAGCCCCCACTGCCAGTCGGCCAAAACCATGCTCCCCCTGCGGGATGAATGCGGCAACTGCAGAAAATTCGGGCAGATCCAGCACAACGCCGCCGGCGGCAATACCCAGCAGAATGGTTGCAGTGGTTGCCAGCTTGAGCAGTGCATTGACCCGTGGCACTTCCTGCGGAGGAAAGTTTTCCGGAATGGCTCCGTTAAGGGCGGGGCTGAATATTGTGGATTGCAGGCCCATCAAAAAAACCACGACCACCATGCCGGCCCAGTTCATATCCACGAGCGCCCACACGCCATAGAGCATGGCCGCAAGTTCCATAAATTTGGACCAGATGACCATCTTATTCTTGGGCATGCGATCTGCCAGCCACCCTGCCCAGGCAGAACAGGCCACAAACGGCAGGGCGAACATGGCGGAGGCAATGCCCTGAATGGATTCAAGCCCCGCACTGGCGGCAAGCAACAATGCGGCTTGTTTGAAAAAATTATCGTTAAATGTGCCCATGGCATAGGTGGTGCCCATGCTCAGCAGTATTTTTTTTCCACTGGCTGCCGGGAGAGATTCGGGCGACTGATTCATGCGTTTGTTCCCTTCTCAGCTTGGGGCTGCGCAGCAGCCCCTTCTTGCAGGTCTTCTTCAATAAAGAGACGGAGTTTTTCCAGAGAATCCAGCACAACATTGTGACATACAGAATACAGGGCCTGCCTGCCCTCACGCCGCACGGCGAGGATTCCGGCTTTTTCCAGCACTGCCAGATGGTGCACAATGGTGGAACGTCCAAAATCAAATTCTGCGGCAATATCCTTGATGGAAAGCTCCTCGCCGGGCTCGAACAAAAGCAGGATGCGCTGACGGGTGGTATCCCCCATGGCTGCGAATACTGCGGCCACGGGCTGCCAATGTTCAGGAAGGGTATTCAGGTACGTCGTTCTCATAACTACATAACTAGTTTTTTAGTTATAACATGTCAAAGGAAATTTTTACCCAGCTCCGGCACCCCAGTAGGTGAGGTGCAAAAAACTGCCAGGTTCTTCTCAATGCCTGCTGCTGGCAGAACAACTGACACCTGCAAGCGAGCACCTTCAATAATTACCCTATTTTATCTGTATTATCAGCCCATTGTAACTGCGCAACATATACCACAGATCAGCATAAAGCCCCGCCACACCGATATGAAAAAGCTGTTACTCTACATTACTGCCCGAAATGGCATCAAATTTGCTATATTTCATACAAGGAAAATTATTCCACAAGCGCAAATCATCCAGTAAAACTGATTTTTTTACTACATATCAGTACACGGGAGCGATCATGCAAATAGACCTTCGACAATATGAATTTGTGATACCGAACAGCCTTGGCTGGTCATATGACAGCACTTCGACGCAGGCGGCATCTAGCGCTGCCGCAACCTCATCAGGCGATTCTGTTTCTCTTGGGCAATCCTCCCGCCAAAAAATGGAAGAGGAACAAACCAGTCTTGAGCAGATTCTCAAAGCCAAGGGCTGCAGCCTGCAGGATGCGCTCAAGGATATTCTGATAAGCGGGAAGTACCTGCAGGAATATCTCGACACGGGCATCGTCCCCTCTGCCTGCCCCGGCTATCAAAAAGGCAACATAACGCAAACGCAAGACTCGCTGACATCCCCCCAGGGCATGCGCGTAGACGTATCCACCAGCTATCAGAACGCTGTGGTTACAGGGGCTTCCGTTTCTGTAACCCGTGCTAATGGCCAACAAGTCACATTTGATGCAGCCTGCAATGTGCGTCTGAACGAGCGGGAAGACGGCTCCCTTGCAGTGACCTTTGCGGACACAGGCGAAACGCGCATCTTTGCGCAGGACGGTTCTGTTACCAGCGAACAGGGAACCGCAGGTGCACTCTCAGGAACAGATGGCGATGATGTATTTTTGCAGCTTACGGCAGCCAGCTCCATTGACGCTGGCAACGGCAACGACTCCATCCTTGTACTGGCAAGCGGCGGAACAACCAGCGCTGGGGCAGGCAACGACACCATCGTTGTTGGCAAAACCGTGGGGGGAACAACATCAATCGATGCCGGAAGCGGCAATGACACGCTGCGCGGTAACGAACTAAGACGGAGCCTTTCCATTGAAATGGGTGATGGAGACGACACGGTTGATGTGCAGTCGTATGCAGGCAATATGAACCTTGGCCAGGGCAATAATGCCCTGACTGCCCACTACGCGGCAGGACGCCTGAGCGCAGGAGACGGCAGCAATACCGTAACAGCAACTAACATCCTAGGGGCAATGATTTTTGGCGATGGAGCCAACCAGGTTACGACAAGTACCGGTAGCGGCAATGTGACATTGGGCAAAGGAAACAATACCATTACTGGTGACTCATGGCTTGGGGGGAGCATTACTGCGGGCGAAGGAGATAATCATATCCGTATTCGTTCTCTTGAGGGAAATATTATCGCAGGCAACGGCAACAATACCATCAACGTAGACTCCATGGCATCATCCAACTCTTCCGCCATGGTACTGGGGCATGGCGACAATACGGTCACAATGCGCTCCACGAGCGGAAATATTCAGATGGGTGACGGCAACAATACCCTTCGATGGGATTCAGCCATGGATGCGTCCATCAAGATAGGCAATGGCAACAATACGGTTATTGGCAGATCCCAAAGCCCCTTTGATGACCTTGTGCTGGGGGACGGCAACAACACACTGGAACTTTCTTCTAACAACGCGGGATATACTCACATCGCCAGCAACGTTTTGGGGAATGGTCAGAACACTATCTTTTTAGGGGGATACGGCGAGCAAGTGAAGCACGGCTCAGGCAACAACACCTACCTCAACTGGACAATGACGCAAAACGAAATACAGGCACGCAACGATGCAAATCAGACCTTTATGGACAACTGGCGCAAGAGTAATTTTGGCTAGACAGCTCACAGCCCGCACGGGATACGCAGCCTGGCATGACGCATTTTCAGACTCTTGCACGTGCCCCTAGCCGCCAGCGCGCGGCGCAGCAGTAGAGGTGCGCGTAATGAGCTTATGGCTGTATTCCACGCGGGTGATATTTCGGTCAGAGGCCGCACCGCTGATTTTATTGTGCAAAATTTCCAGCGCGTTGCGGCCTTTGTCGCGCATATAATGCTCTACCGTGGTCAGTGCCACGCCCGCAAATCCTGATGGAAAGATATTGTCAAAGCCGCAAACGCTGTAGTCGCCGGGAATGGTAAAGCCTGCTCCGCGCACGGCGTCTATCACGCCGTAGGCCACCATGTCGTTCACCGCCACAAAGGCGGTGATTTTTTTGTCATCAAGGCATTTGCGCGTCAGTTCAAGCCCCACAATATGTTCGATCTGCAAATTCTCAAGCTCTGTCTCGGGGGTGATATCCCGGCTTTTTACCAGCACCGTGCCTTGCGGGCACAGTTGGGCAAAGGTATCGCGCAGGCCCTGCAATCGCTGCATGCGGATGGGGTTGGCTTGATCCAGCGTTGTGGAAATGTAGGCCAGATGCTGATGCCCCAGATCGTGCATATGCCGGGCAATGAGGCTGCCTGCATCGTAATTGTTCAATTCCACCGTATCCACGTTAAGATCCTGCCGCCTGTCGCCAATAACAACCATGGGCAACTTGCGGTCAGCCTTTTCAAGCACTTCTTCGGGATGGGCCAGCATGGCAAAAATAATGCCCGCCATGCCCATATTGCGCGCAAGGCGCAGGGCCGCCAGCTCGCTCTCAAGGCTGCGGTAGGTGGTATAGATGCTGGTGGCATAGCCCTTGAGCGCGGCGGCCTGCTGCATGGCCTGAATAACGGTGGAATAATATGGATTGGTGACATTGGGGGCCACCACAAGCACTGAGGGAACGTTTGCACACCCAACGGCTCTCCTTGCATTCCGATAGCCAAGACTCTCCGCCGCCGCAAAAACTGCGGCAATGGTTTCGTCTGCAAACGAAACACCTTCCCGCCCGTTGAGCACCATCGAAACCGTAGCCTGAGAAACTCCGGCTGCCTTTGCCACATGGGCAAGCGTAACTTTTTTTGCAGCGGTATGCCTGCTGCGGCTCTTGCTGCTTGTTTCTGCCGTCATGGCAGCCTCCTGTTCAGTCGTGGGCGATTCCACGCGGCAGACGCATGGCAACCAGGCCTAAGGCTTTATTCAGATTTTTATGCATCAAAAGAATTATTTTTTATTTAATAAATATTCAATTGACACAATTTTTTTCAGCGTGATATCAAACCATAAATTTAGCCATATTCAACATTATTTTTGAAGTGGAGGCAATTAAAAAATTTTATATTAAAATTTTATTTCACCGCATGATTAAAATTCAATTAAAATTTTAATTGCACCCGCAAAAAAGTTGCGGTGCTGACAGCCCACACGGAGGGTGTCTGTATGGACGACAGCTCACAGCAAAAATACGTTCCTTCCAAAAAGGAAATGCGCAAGGTCGTAATTGCCAGCCTGCTTGGCGCCACCATTGAATGGTACGACTTTTTCCTCTACGGCGTTGTGGCGGGCATTGTGTTCAACAAGCTCTACTTCCCCACCGCCGACCCCTTCATCGGCACCATCATGGCCTACAGTACCTTTGCCATCGGCTATCTGGCACGCCCCCTTGGCGGCTTTATCTTCGGCCATTACGGCGACAAGCTGGGCCGTAAACGCATGCTCATTCTCACCATGCTCATCATGGGTATTGCCACAATGGGTATTGGCCTTGTGCCCACCTATGCCTCCATTGGCATTGCCGCGCCCATCATCCTGCAAACGCTGCGCTTGTGTCAGGGCCTTGGCCTTGGCGGCGAATGGGGCGGCGCGGTGCTCATGACCTATGAATATGCCAGTGATCGCCAAAAAGCCTTTTACGCCAGCATTCCCCAGATGGGCCTTGCCACCGGCCTGTGCCTTTCTTCCGGCATGGTCGCCCTGCTCTCCTGGCTGCTGGACAACGAGCAGTTTCTGGAGTGGGGCTGGCGCTTTGCCTTCCTTGTGAGCGTGGTACTCATCGCCATTGCCCTCTATGTGCGCACGCATATTCTGGAAACCCCCGAATTCCGCAAGGCCGAAGCCAAGGGCGATACCAGCAAAAAGGCCCTGCCCATCGTGACAGTATGCAAAAACTACCCTGGCAACATTGCCCTGGGCGTTGGCGCACGGTGGATTGACGGCGTGTTCTTCAACGTGCTGGCCGTGTTTTCCATCACCTACCTCGTGCAGCAGATCCACACCACGCGCACCGAAGCACTTACGGCGGTTATGTTTGCGGCCCTGCTCATGTGCCCCTTTATTCTGATCGCTGGCCGCCTGGCAGACCGCTTTGGCCGGGGCCGCATTTACGGCCTTGCCAGCCTTGCCTGCGGCATTTCCATTTTCCCCTCGTTCTGGCTTATGCAGAGCAGCGGCGGCAACATGTTTCTGGTTGGCCTTGCCATCGCCATCCCGCTGAGTATTTTTTACGCTGGTGTTTTTGGGCCAGAGGCCGCGCTGTTCTCTGACCTCTTCCCTGCTGAAGTGCGTTACACGGGTATTTCCATCGTGTACCAGTTCCCGGGCTTTCTGGTTGCGGGCATAGTGCCCGGCGTGTGCACCGCCCTGATCCAGTGGAACGACGGCGATCCCTTCTACATCTGCATCTTCGTACTCGTAGCCGCAGCAACCAGCGCGTTCTCGGCCTTTACCATCCAGGCGCGGCACAACAGATTGGCTGCGCAGGCTGCGGGAACCGCACAGGGTTAGCATCATGCGTATATTGCAACTTTCAGACACGCACCTGCGGGGCGACCACAGCCTGTCTTTCAGGGTGGTAGATACCCGGCGTTGCCTGGACGAAGCCGTGGCTCACGTAAAAAGCCTGACGCAACAGCCGGATATTATTGTCATCACAGGCGATCTTGCCGACAGCGGAGACCTTAACGCATATCACATCCTGCACGACGAACTCTTGCCCTTTGGGGTGCCCGTGTACGCCGTGCCCGGCAACCACGACAGGCGCGACCGCCTGCGCGAGGTAATGCCCCACTGGTGCCCGGCCAAGGAAGATATTGCGCCCTACCTCTGCTATACGGTGGAAGAAGAAAACCTGCGGCTGATCATGATGGACAGCATGAGCCCCGGCTCCCATTCCGGCCACTTCCCCGCCGAAACCGGCGACTGGCTGGAGCGTGAACTGGCAAAGCGCCCGGATACGCCAACCATGTTCTTCATGCACCACCCCCCGTTTGTTACGGGCATGGGCGCCATGGACGAACCTTTTGAAAACGTGGAGCGCTTTGCAGCAATTGTAGAGCGCAACCCGCAGATGCGGCTGAGTTTCGGCCACATGCACCGCCCCATCGTCACCGAGTGGCATGGGCGGATAGCCATGACGGCACCTGCGGTTTCCATGCAGATAGACCTTGATCTCTCCCCCGAGGGCGGCGACAACTTCCGCATGGAAACGCCGGGCTATCTCCTCCACCACTTTGACAAGGGCGTGTGGAATTCCCACATCTGCCAGATTGCAGTGCAGGCTACGTTTGCCGGGCCGTATCCCTTTGCTGGCTCGGTGAATCCTACCCAATAGTGTTTCCCGACATGAAACACCCGCGCAAGCGGGCCGGGGCTGCCGACATCGGGTCGGCAAGCCCCGGCACCCTCCCAAAATCACGCCGCCATATCTGCCTTCTCCTCTTTTTTTCTGCCCCTTTTCTGCCAAATCGCTTATCTTGAGCCAGCGTTAGCAAGTTCAGATAAATTTCTGCCCAAGTCTCCATGCACAGAACAAGTGCTGAATCTTGGTCACGTTGTCCGAAGAAAATTGCTACAAGACTGAGCGCAGCAGATATTGACATCACCAGCAGACCGGTCTAATTTTTTAATTATGAAAGAAAGCGCACGAGAAAAAATCATTGCTGTAGGTGTTGAAATTGTCGCTGTTTCCGGCTTCAACGCCACAGGCATAGATGCCATACTCAAGGCGGCGGGCGTGCCGAAAGGCTCGTTCTACCACCATTTTGGCACCAAGGAAAACTTCGGCATTGAGGTCATCAACCTCTTTGCTGAAAACTATACAAAAAAACTGCACGGCTATCTTGATGATGAAACGCTGCCCCCGCTCCAGCGCATCCGCAGGTATCTGGAAGAAAGCATTGAACGTACAGTGCAGGACAACTTCAGCAAGGGTTGCCTCATCGGAAATCTGGGACAGGAGCTGGCCGCTCAGAGTGAACGGTTCAGATGCCGCCTGGAAGAAGTCTTCCACGACTGGCTCGGCCTGTTTGCCAAGTGCCTGCACGAAGCGCAACAGGCTGGTGAACTGAATCCGGGGCTTGATCCCCAGTCGCTTGCAGGCTTTCTCCTCTCTGGCTGGGAAGGAGCCATTTTGCGGGCAAAGGTCATGCGCTCGCCCGATCCGCTGAAGCAATTTGTGAACGTGCTGTTCACAAGGGTTTTAACAACAGGGTAATTATTACGCCGCAGCAAAACCGACTGAGCCTGAAGCAGCGGGCCAAGCCCGCGCATGCCAGGGGCACTGCCAAGTCAAATCTGCGGCATCCCAACCCACACCACACTTACAACAGCGAGCATTCTTATGAACGCGCAAAAAAAAATACTCATGGTTACGACCAGCGCCGATGCCCTGACCAACGGTAGAAAAACAGGCGTGTGGCTTGAAGAAATCGCGGTTCCCTATCTTGCGCTGGCAAAGGCCGGCCTCTCCATAACCGTTGCCAGCCCCAAGGGCGGCGCAGTGCCAGTTGATCCCCACAGCCTTGATGATGCCTCTGTTGCCAAATGGCCCGACATCCTTGAACTGCTGAAAAATTCTGCACTGCTCAAGGATATTCAGGCCGAAGGCTTTGACGCCATTTTTCTGCCTGGCGGCCACGGCACCATGATGGATTTTGCCACCGATGCCGAACTGAAGCGCCTGCTCAATGATTTTGCCAAAGCAGACAAAATAATTGCGGCAGTGTGCCACGGCCCGGCTGGGCTGGTAGGGGCAAAAAAAGCTGACGGCTCCCCCCTTGTGGCGGGCAAAACCATAACGGCCTTTACCGATGATGAAGAAATTGCCATGCAGCTGGAAAAGGCAGTTCCCTTTATGCTCGAAACAACGTTGCGCAACGAAGGCGCGAACTTTGTGGTCGGCCCCATGTGGACACCGCACGTGGAAGTGGACGGCAAGCTCATAACCGGGCAAAACCCGGCCTCCAGCGAACCCATTGCCCAGGCGGTTCTTGAACGCCTGCGGTAAGTTATCTCGTACAAAAGCATCAACGCCCGGTTCCCCTTATTATGGGGAACCGGGCGCTTTTCGTTGGCCTTGGTCCGGCTTCGAAATAAGGCCGGAAGTCCGGCCCCAAAGTTATTTCACGTAGTGGATGCGCTCTGCATTAAACCTGTCCTGCTGCGTTTTTTGCTCCGCAGGATAGCCTATGGGGAAAATGGCAAAGGCCCTCTGCCCTGCTGCCACAGGCAGAATTTTTTCCACCTTTTCCATTCGGTCTTCGTCAGGGGCAACACCAAGCCATACGCCGCCCAGCCCCAGCGAATCCACCGCCAGCCAAAGGTTTTGCATAGCTATGGCAAGATCGATCTGCGCATATTGTGGAAAGCGGCAGCCATCCTGCCGATAGGCAGCCACAATGGCCAGGGGGGCATTTGCGGCGCACCCGGCATAAGGGCTGACCTGAGCAAGCGCGTGCAGCTTTTCTCTGGATGTCACCACATAAAAATCCCACGGTTGCTGATTGCCCGCAGAGGGTGCGGCCATGGCGGCACGCAAAATCTGCTCGACCTTGTCACTTTCAACGGCGCGGTCTTCAAACTTGCGCACGCTGACCCTGTGGAAAATTTCCTTCATGGGAACCCCCTTGGTTATTGTGCTGCCAAATTCAACTTATTGCAGAATGTACGCGCTGACAATTTCGCCATAATAGGCGATGTGCGCATCCCGGTTTGCTCCAACTGCGGAGCCGTCAACATCCTGAGGGTAAAACTTTGACTGGTATTCGGTGATCAGGCTGGGGAGATCCTGCTTCTGCTTGTAAACTACCTTGCACTCAAGGGTGAGGGGCAGCTCCTTAATGGCGGGCACAGAAACAAGTTCTGAGTCCACAAGAGTCAGGCCTGCTTCAGAAATCTTGTCTAGGTTGCGTCCGCATTTGGAGCCGCAAATGCCGAGAATTTTTTTGCTGTATTCGCCAAAGGGCACATTGACCGTAAATTCTGGATTTTTATCCAGCAATTCGCGTGTAAAGCGGTGCTCGCGCACATAGGCCACAAATACCGGGCTGGACCAGTCAATGCCGAGGGTTCCCCAGCCAATGGTCATGCTGTTTACCCGGCCATCTGCCTTTGAGGTAAGCAATATACCCTTGGGCAGAGCTTCAAGAATATTCTTGGCATATTCGGCAACGATAATTTTTTTTCTTTCCATAATTCTGTCCTCATTGGGGTGGTGATATCCTGCGGGCTTAAAAGCCCCTAGGCAATTTGCGGGTGCAGCCAGAACGGGTTTGGTGGAGCATTGAGGATTCTTACGAATCGGTTTGCATTACCTTGAAAAAATTTTGCCTGTTTCCCGTGTTGTGAAATAATTATTAGACCGGTCGTATAATAAGTCAAGCAGATTTATTTGTACGCGCCACGTGGGCATATTCGGCAGCATAACCATCTGCAATATTATGATTTTGGAGAATAAGGCAAACAAACAGGAGAATCGTGCTAGCGACCAACCCCTTGCCAGGGGTATGAAAATGTCGGAATTAAGGCCTGCCCGCTCTTGGCAGCCCCATGTCGCATACGGAATTCTCCTCATGGCAGCCCGCACCCATGAAAGCGAGAAACAAAAAATTTGTAACCGCGCACAAGTTGCTGCACTTTTTGGCTCACGCTCAATTGTGCAATACAATCTTTCCGGTTCATACAGCTAAACGCAAAGGTGAATACTCATGGAAAAAGCAAAGGTGTACTTTACAGATTTTCGCACCAAGGCTTTTGGCGATGGCTTGCCCACCAAGTTAAAGAAAATGATCAAAAAAGCAGGCATCGGACATATTGATATGAAGGGTCGCTTTGTTGCCATCAAACTGCACTTTGGAGAGCTTGGCAACATCAGTTACCTGCGCCCCAACTATGCGCGCGCTGTTGTTGACACGGTCAAGGATTTTGGCGGTAAACCGTTCTTGACCGACTGCAACACCATGTATCCCGGCAGCCGCAAAAATGCCCTGGAACATCTGGAATGCGCCTGGCAGAACGGTTTTACACCCCTTACGGTGAATTGCCCCATCATCATTGGCGACGGGCTCAAAGGCACGGACGAAGCCCTGGTCCCCGTGGTGGGCGGCGAATATGTCAAAGAAGCAAAGATTGGCCGCGCCGTTATGGATGCAGATATTTTCATCAGCCTCACCCACTTTAAGGGGCATGAAATGACCGGCTTTGGCGGAGCCATCAAGAACATCGGCATGGGTTGCGGATCGCGCGCGGGTAAAACGGAGCAGCACAGCAACGGTCAGGCCAATATCAACGAATCGCAATGCGTTGGCTGCAAGGCCTGCATCAAACAATGCGCCAATGACGCCCTGCACTACTCCGCTGAAACCAAGAAAACCACGGTCGATCACAATAATTGCGTGGGCTGTGGCCGCTGCTTGGGCGCGTGTAATTTTGACGCCATTTCTTTCGCGCATGATGCCGCCATTGAAATGCTCAACTACAAAATGGCGGAATACACCAAGGCCGTGCTGGACGGTCGCCCACACTTTCATATTTCGCTGATTGTGGATGTTTCACCCAACTGCGATTGCCATGGCGAAAATGACGCGCCCATTTTGCCCAACATCGGCATGTTCGCCTCATTTGACCCGCTGGCGCTTGATCAGGCCTGCGTGGATGCCTGTATGAAGGCAAAACCCATGCCCGGCAGTCAGCTTGCTGAAAATATTGCGAAAAAAGGTTTTGTGGACCACCACGACCACTTTAAAAATTCTGGCCCTGAATCCGAGTGGCGCACTTGCATGGAGCATGCCGAAAAAATCGGCCTTGGCACGCGCGAATATGATCTGATTGTGGTGAAGTAGGCAGCAATTATTGCAAGCACAAAACTGGCCGGGGCAACCCGGCCTTTTTGCGTAATGCCGCATGAGTTAGAAGCCGTAGTCAACAAAGAGGCAATGCACAGGTAAACGCCAAAGGCTCCTTAACCAGCATTACTGGGGTGGGCATATAGAATTTGCCAAAGTCAGCCATCCAGCGCGACCAGATGAATGCGGTTTCCATGTGCCTCAACAGAACGGCAAAGGTCGTCAAAAGAAATCCAGACAGTTGCCGTATTGTCATTGGGATGAACGCCAAGGCAGGGATTACCATCAAGGGCAGAATCAAATACAAGCTCAACTTCGCAGCCGTCGTCATTGAGAATGCCAAAAGGAGTTACTTCCCCTTGGGCCAAATCCAGATACTTGGCGAGGCGCTCTTGCGAGGCAAAGCTTAGCCGGGAAGTACCCAGTTTTTGCTGCAAGACCTTCAAGGGTGCAGCTTTATCATTGGACATGGTCACGAGAAAATGCCGCTTCCCTGTAGAATCTCGCAGGAAGAGATTTTTGCAGATATCACCCTTAAGATTAATCCCCGAAGCCTTTATTTCATCAATTGAAAAAACGGCTGGGTGTTCCGTCACGGTGTACTCCACTCCCAGCTGTTTCAAGTAGTCATAAACCTTTTGTCGCTTTGCAAAATCTGGCATAGTGCCTCCACAGCAATGTATCAAAGAATACGTGCCCCAAAAGGCTGACATACACGATTAAATATTGCCAGTACGTCATATGGAATCATGCAAATGAATAATTTAAATCCAAGCCCATACAGATGCAAGAAAGCATATCAGTATCCAGAAGTGAGAAGTTGAGTGCGTAGCAACCTGGCTTACTCAGCACGTCACCATTTATTTATTGCTCTGCAGCATGGGGGCACGCCACACAGCGAAGTTTAGAACGCCTGTGCGGCGTGCGATTTCGTCTCCCCGTAAAGATTAAGTCTTTTTATTGCCCTTCGGGCGCTATCTTCCGCCGGCCGGCGGAGTTTGGGACGCCTTTGCGGCGCGCAGCAAGGCGGGGTTTGTTATGGGGCTACGCCCCCTTCTCGGCCCCCCTTGCATCCCCCCCGAAGCACCCCGAAGAGGGAC